>JAWBNK010000001.1:600000-900000 GCA_038827615.1 Thermosphaera sp. | reverse complement strand
AGAATTGACCCGGCGTCATATTCGGAAGCATTTTGATTGCTCTAACCAGTAACGTTACTACGAAGCCCATGAATATTGTGAACACTATTATAAATCCTATGAGAAATAATATTCCTCCAACCCCGGTTATCTTGTCGACTACCCCTCCTATTGCAGTGAATATTCTTGCAGCGTCCTCAAACCCCATCCATGATCCCCTGTTCACACATCCTATTAGATTGGAATTTAAAACCTCGGACACATATAGCCTATTAAGCTTTCTGTTTATATAGTGGTTAAACCTTACATTGTCTCGATGATGAGGGTTAAAAGCGTGGAAAGCCGATTGGCGATGCCAGCTACCAGGCTTCTGATTCAATTATCCTTGTGCTCTTATTCAATTTACTATTGATGTATGAGGAACGGATCAACGGGGCTGGGGATTTTTAAAGTATTTACAAGGTATTACCTCAACGGTGGATCTAATGATAGGCGTGAAGGTTGAAAACATAGATGAATACTTGGGCAAACCAGTTAACGATCCATATGGCCGACGAGTAGGGTATTTAATAAGCTTCTATAGCGACTCTGATGGTAACATTACTTCGTTAGAGGTTAGCATTGGAGATTTTGAATTCAAACAGTTTCCAATAGATAGATTCAAGTTTGAGAATGGCAACATAGTGTTGCTATCAGAGTGGGAGTACAACGCTCTTGTAACTGAGAATAGGTTGGAGAGGTTAAAGAAAAGGATTGCTGCCCTTGAAGAATTGAATTCGCGTAAGGAAGTACCAAAGCATGCCTATGAGGAGTATAGGAAACGACTTGATGAAACACTTATTAAAATAAAGGAGGAGTCAAAAGCTGTTAAGGAAATGTTGAGAAAGAGATTGCATGAGATAGAGGATATAATGGTTGAGCTCGAGAAATGCATGACCAACTTGAAAGTCAGTTATATTGGTGGGGAAATCCCAGAGAAATCTTATAAACTGGCTGCAGACCTTGTCAGGAAAAACATGGACGTGATCTTATTGGAGAAAGAGAGCGTGAAAAAACACCTGGATCGAATAGAAGCTTTGGAGAACCTGCCAGTTGATGTTATTGTAAAGAAAGAAGGTTCGGTCGCTATACAGCAGGACACTCAGCAACCAATGCAGGTTGTTGTTTTAGAGGGTTAGTATTACCCCGTTATTATTCATCCCCTTATTTAAAAACGTTTTTCATGAGCATCTTTTTACAGGTTTGCACTGGGGTATAACACATGTCTGCCTCGGTTAGTTATTCAAGGATCGGTTTATGGAGCAAGATAACAGGTTTACTGAAAGCTAGAGATCCCATGAAGAAAAGCATTCTAGAGTCGGTTGCAATGATGGATAGAATGATTAGAACAATAGAGGCTTCGAAGAAAAGTCTCGAATCAGTTCTCGAGGAACATCAAAAAAGAGCTAAGCTCTTGAGCAATGAAAATGATAAAGAGTTTCAAAACATAATAAACGAAGAGATAAACAACATAGTTGGCTATAAGACTCTGTTCGAAAAAGCCATTCTCGACCTCGCTAGAGTCAGGTATAGATTAGAGACTTTAGCGTACGTTGAAGAACCTATGAAGGATCTGCCTGGAGTAATGGAGGAGCTCCAGAGAATAGAGCCCGAAGTGGCTAAGATTGCTCCCGATCTACTCAACCAGCTGAGAAGCCTGAGGAAGAAGGTTGAAGACATCTTAATAGAAACCACTGCAGAGCCTCTGCCCTCACACATGTTGGGGAAGACTCCGCATTCGGTACGGCAGGGTAGTTCTCAGCAGTCCTTGAAGAGCATTGAAGCCCCACTACTCCCGCCCCCGCCACCTAGCGAGTTAAAAATACTGGAGAGTGCTGTTCAAGCCGGCGGGGAACCAAAGGTTGAGGTAAAGGAACAACAGCAAGCATTAGCTATTAAGAAGACGGAGCCGGTTGAAGTCCCCGTGAACGTAGTCGAGCAGTGGCTGCTTGATGAGCTAAGGGCCAAGGGAGGAATACTCGACATAGCTACGTTCACTAGCAAGTATAGAGTTAGGAAAGAAGTCGTTTACGTTGCCTTAAGGAATCTCGAATCCAGAGGTCTCGTTAAGTTAAAACGCTTCTAAATTCAGGGTTTTTTAAACCCGCTTCGACGGTGATCGCTATGAGCATGCAGTACTTAATAGATAAAGGCACGGAATACGCGCATAAAGCAGTAGCAGCTGATAAGAGCGGAGACTATGAGACGGCAATAAAGTACTATAAAGTCGCTATAGAACTGTTCACAAAATACTTAAAACTCTACCCGGATACCGCGATGAGCGATTTCTACAAAGAACTTGTCGAGAAATATAAGGAACGAATTAACATGCTTTCAAGAGCTCTCGACAAAATGCAGAAAATAGGTGGAGAAACGAAAACCAATGATAGTGACGCGGATTTCGAAATACTAACCCCGGATAGGAGAGGTAATAAGAAAAAATTCGACGACCTAGTAGACTTGGAAGAAGTTAAAAAAGCCTTGAAGAAGGCAGTTATCTACCCGGTTAGGACCCCTGAACTTTATCCTCTAGGGTGGCCAAAGGGAATATTACTCTTCGGCCCACCTGGTTGCGGGAAGACTGAGATCTCGCTGGCCTTGGCAAACGAAGTAAACGCGGTTCTGATTAACGTAAGCCCTGCTACAATTATGAGCAAGTGGTTGGGTGATGCTGAGAAAAACGTTAAGAAAGTCTTCGATAAAGCACGAGAATTCGCTTCCGGGGGGACACCTGTCATAATCTTCATAGATGAAGTAGACGGTTTGCTCCAAGTATACGGTAATGAAATCGGCGGGGAAAGCAGAATGAGAAACCAATTCCTTCAGGAGATGGATGGTTTGAAAGAGAAGGAGAACAATCGGTTGCCATTGTTTATAATTGGAGCGACCAATAAACCATGGAACTTGGATATAGGGTTTATAAGAAGATTCGAGAAGAGAATATATGTTCCTCAGCCTAATAGAGATGTGAGAAAGCAATTATTCATTCACTACATTAGTAAATTGAAGGAGGTATATCCAGTTGAAAACGTCGACTATGATAAACTCGCCGATATCACGGAGTACTACACGCCTGCCGACATAGCTAGTATAGTTAAGGAAGTTCAGAACAATGTAGCTGAAGAGATCAATGAAACCATCCTCGGGAAAGGAGATAGAAAGGAAAAGGTTGAGAGACCAATATCTACGGATGACATTATAAAGGTGGTTCAAACGAGAAAACCAAGCATAGATCCCACATGGTTGGAATCCTATCGAGAATGGATGGAGAGGTACGGCGCACTCTGAGCATGCTATCATCATTCTTATCTCTCAAAAATTCGCAGACACCGGGGAAATAAAACAGAGTAATGTGTTTTGAAAACTTTTTGATGACAACCAAATAGCTCGAGTTAAAAGAATATAAAATTTATGAGAACTTAAAATAGTTTTGAGCAATGAAGAAAGTCGTGCCATATCGACTCGCCGGATGAACTACGTACTCCGGGGTAGCTGAGCTCTTTTAGGCGTGTTTTCTTTAAAATCGTCTTTAACTTGATATATAATAGATACAGTTTGTGGTGGATTACGTGTTAGCACGTCCGAGGAGAACGATTGACTTCAACTACATGCAAATCCACGAGTATTATGACGCATATGCTACTCCAACGCCTAAATATATGATATTGTGTTTTCCAGATGCCGGCTTGGTTTCATCGATTGCTTGCCGGCACTTGGTAATAGAAAAGAAGCTAAGTTTGGTGGGTGAGGTAGACTCTCATGTATACCTGCCTCCGATATCGGTTATCCACGAGTCATCCCCAATAAGTCCCGTTCAAATGTACATGCCAGAGGACCGAAGCTTCCTCCTCTTGCTATCTGAAATCCCGTTGCAACCAGCAAGTATTCACCCTTTCATTAATAGCATACACAGCTATGCCAGCGATGTGGGCATTGAATACATGTTGGCTGTTACAGGTCTGGCTGTGCCCAACAGGCTTGAAATAGAGAAGCCTCAGGTTTTCGCGGTCTCAAGCAAGAATGAGCTGTATTCTCTTGTTAAGGATGCAGGAGTTGAAGAGTTGAAAGAAGGCTTCGTAGTAGGACCTTACGGTGTCCTGCTCAAGGAGGGTAGGAGAAGGGGGATTCCAACCATGGTGTTAATGGTTGAATCATTTCTCGACATCCCCGATCCCGAGGCGGCTGCGCTCGGCATTGATGTGCTAGGTAAGTTGATCGGGATTCAAGTGGATATTCATAGATTACTCGAGGAGGCTGAGTTGATTAAGTTGAGGACAAGGGATCTAATGGTACAGACAAAGAAGGCGATGATAGACATGCAGAAGCAAATGGAGAGGCAAATGCCTCTAATGTATATGTAGGGTGAGGGGGATATGAGCTTCGACGATGTTTTCGAAAGATTTAGAAGGAAAATGCGTGACCTTATCCGGGAGTTCGAATCCGGATTCGAAGACATGGTTCAATTCTCCACTGGGATTATTGAACCCTTATATACAGTTTCCGAGTACCCAGATAGATATGAGATAATGCTTGATCTTCCCTACGGCGATTTGAATGCTTTATCCATTAAGATTTCAGAGTCTGTGTTGAAGATTGAATGCGATCTTGTTAAAGAGATTAGGTTTGAGAAGTGGAGCATACATAGGAATGTTTCACTGAAGAGATACAAGGTTGAATTGAAGATACCCCACGACGTTGATATTTCTAATGCAGAAATAATTAGGGATGTTGGTAAACACTTCATAAAGGTGATTCTTCCGAAGAAAAAGTGAGTTAAGACTCGGGATGTAAGGGATGGTAGAATACATTGTTGGCATCGATGAAGCGGGCAGAGGACCTCTTATAGGAGACATGGTTGTTGCTGGCGTGATGTTGAACAAGAGTTTTATCAAAGATGTGAGTGATGAGGTTAAGATAAAGGATAGCAAGCTCATGGATCCGGATGAGAGGTTTAATTCGTTCAAGTCTGTCATGAGTAAGCCTATTTCATTCTTCATAGATTTTTTACCACCAGCGAGCATAGATCGGGAAAACATTAATTTGTTAACAGCTCAAAGCGTGGTTAGAATCATACGTTTTTTCAGCTCATTAATTAATCGTGAGAGAAGTTATTTTATTGAGATATACGTTGACGAGGTTAAGGGTATACATAAGATCATTGAAAAGGAGTGTAGGAATATTTTCGAGAAAAATTTTTCATTAAAAATCGAACCAGAGGCGGATTCAAAATATCCTGTTGTATCCTTGGCGAGTATTCTGGCAAAGGTTTCAAGAGATGTCAATATTTCAGCAAGCCGTGCAATCGCAGGTGATTTTGGATCTGGTTATCCGGCCGACTCCAGGACTAGAGATTGGCTTAAGACAGTCTTTAATGGTTATACGAAACCCCCCTTCTTCATAAGGAGATCATGGTCTATTTTGAAAAACGAGGCACCTGAATGGTTTATTGAAAAGAGAAAGAAATCTAAGACTTTATGGGATTTCATAGGAGTTAAGGGTTAAAGAATGCCGACGAATCTTCCCGCTGAGGCAAAAGCCAAGTGGATTAAAGTAATGGAGGCCAGGACGACTGAGGAGAAAATCGCCGCTCTGGAGGAATTTTTGTCTAGCGTTCCAAAACACAAAGGGACAGAAAATCTGAGGCATTGGGCCAGTCGTAGACTCGCCGAGCTTCGGGAAGAGTTAGAGCAGAAGAAAAAGAGGCGAACAGGCGGAGGATTGAGCTTCTTCATTGAGAAGGAGGGATCAGCTCAAATATGTGTTGTAGGACCACCTAATTCGGGAAAAAGCCTGCTGGTGAACAAGCTTACAGGAGCCAAGACCGTTGTGGCGGATTACGAGTTCTCCACGATTTTTCCCGTGCCAGGTATGCTGAGGTATGAAGATGTATTGTTTCAATTAATTGATACGCCCCCATTGGCTCTAGGAAGCAGAATAGTATCCAAGATAATTGGTCTAGCTAGAAACTCCGACGCCTTACTGATCGTTCTCGATGCTACTAGAGACTTAAATCAGCAGTTTGATACATTGAAACAATTACTCGAGAGTGAGGGCATCTTACTATCTAAACCTAGAGGTCGCGTGGTTATAGAGACTTTTAGATCAGGAAAAACGGGTATCAGAGTTACATTAATGGGGAGGTTGCTTGATGGAACAAGCGACGATGTGCGAAAACTCTTGGAGAGCTATAAGATATACAATGCACACGTTAAAATATATGGCGAAGTATCCGTAGACGATGTCGAGCAAGCCTTGTTTGAAAACATAACCTACAAGCCCTCCATTGTTTTTATCAATAAAGTGGACCTAAGACGCCCAGATGATAGTGATATAAACGAGCTACGCAAACGGTTTAATGGACCAATAATCATCGGGTCAGCAGTTAGCGGCCTTGGCCTCGACAAGATAGGTCATGAGATATTCAACTACCTCGAGTTGGTGAGAGTTTATACAAAAGCCCCTAATACTCCTCCCTCACAAAAGCCCCTCGTACTGCGGCGGGGCGCTACGATCCAGGATGTAGCGTTAAATATCCACAAGGATTTCGTTGAAAGGTTTCAATATGCGAGAGTATGGGGTCCATCGGCGAAATACCCTGGTGAAAGAGTAGGGTTAGAACATGTTGTTGAAGACAAGGATATTGTAGAGATCCACATAAAGGGGTGAGATGATCAACACTCGAGGATCCTGAGTCCTGACACTCGCTTAACAAACCGTGTGAACGCTTCAAGCCTACCGGCTTCATCGCAAACTACAACGTCATCCGGCTTGGATAACGCGAACAATTTTAAAGAATCTTCTTCGGGAAAAGAGGAATTAAATACGTAAAGCTTGCCAGCGAAGCCTTTGGTTAAAAGCTTCTTATTTACTAGGAGCTTTAAAGTTTGCATATCTGTTACAAATATCTCATTTTTAAAATTATTGATCAAATCCTCCGCCTTTCTAAGCTGGTCTCCATCATTAACTGAGATCAATACTAGACTAACCACTTATAACCCCTTCCTGAAATACTAAATTAGTGTGATTTAAAAAGGTGATTTATAAAACGGGAGCACTAATGGTGCTTATTGATGAGCATTCAATCCCTAGTTGACATGATCATTTCTAAGGGGTATCAAGTGCAGGGGATTGGAAATAAATTGAGAATTCTACACCATCTCCTCCCGGTCTACCTTGATATCGTGTTTGGTGGAAACAGAGTCGTAATAAAACTCTCCTATGATAGTAGCCTAAAGGACTTCCTGGAGGATTTGGTTTCGTCGGGGAGCGATAATGTTGAGGACCTGGTAGAAGATGTTATAAGCGAATTCAATGAGCTTACGGCAGGCTTGTACAAATGGTTTAAGGAGAACGGTTATGAGATCAACATTAAATTAAGAGAGGGGGAGATTGATATTATAGAGTTGCTTGAGGACTTGATCGAGGTTTCGGAGGAGTGAATATGTTTAAAAGTAGCTTGTTCGGCACGGACGGCATAAGGGGAGTTATAGGCGACCTGACCCCCGAGTTTGTTGCTAGGGTTTCTCAAGCTATAGGGTCGTTTTTCAAACCCGGTTCGAGAATACTCGTAGGGAGAGATGCTAGATCCGGCGGGGAAGCATATTCCCGTATCGTTACAGGGACGCTGTTATACTTTGGACACAAGGTTTACGACGCTGGACTAACCCCCACTCCTGCATTACAATACGCGGTTAAAGCGTTCGGCTTTGACGGCGGAGTGATGATTACAGCTAGCCACAACCCTAGGGAATACAATGGGATTAAGGTCATCGGTCCCGATGGAATAGAGCTAGATAGGGATAAGGAGAAAGAACTTGAGGAGATTTTTTGGGAGGGGAGATTTAGGAGCATTGATTGGAGGGCAGCGTATCATTCAGTGGAGCCTTATAGAACGGTTAATGAATCATACGTCAACGCGGTTGTGGGTCAAGTCGATAGAGAGTTAATCTCATCTAGAGGGTTTAAAATACTAATAGACCCTGGAAACAGTGTCGGTGCGTTAACAACTCCCGAGATAGCCAAGAAATTAGGGGTTGAATACGTCGTAGTCAATGGAAACCTTGATTCATGGTTTCCCAGTAGAAATCCTGAGCCAACCCCTGAAAACATCTCAGAAACCGCTGAAATAGTCAAATCGTTAAAATTGAATTTCGGGGTTTCACACGATGGTGATGCGGATAGGTCGATCTTTATAGATGAAAAAGGAAGAATTCAATCGGGAGACAGGACTGCAACGCTCCTAGCCAAATACTTGAGTGTTGAGAGAGGAGAGCGTGGAAAAGTATACACGGCAGTCTCGTCCAGCATGATCATTGAGGATGTAATGAAGGAGCTCGGTGTTGAAGTTGTATGGCTAAAGGTTGGGAGCGTCGATATCGCCCATACAATGAAGAAGAGCGGGGATGCCTTATGCGGCTTCGAAGAGAACGGGGGCTTCATGTACCCTCCTCATCAATACGTTAGAGACGGAGGCATGACATTGGCGTTAGTCTTAGAGATGCTTGCAAGATACAAGGTATCTCTCTCAGAGCTTTATGATTCGTTACCATATTACCATTCCATAAAGACAAAGTACAGGATGTCAAGGGATAAAGCATTACTCGTTGTCGAGCGCGTAAAAGAAGAGTTTAAGAATGAGAAGCTTTTACTAATTGATGGGGTCAAAGTCATTGCAAGGAACTATTGGATCCTAGTGAGGCCGAGCGGAACTGAACCATTATTAAGAGTAATGCTGGAGGCTCGAACCGAAGAAGATGCTAAGAGTATATTTGAGAGAGTGAGCAAGATAGTAATGGAGGTTGGGTTAAATTGATGCGATATTGGGGCATCGACTTCATCAGATGTGTGCACTGCAAACACTATCCGTTGAAAATAATAGTAATTGATAAAGAAGTTCAAAACGTGGATACCTCAAGTTTAGACTTCCCATTATGCAAATCTTACTGCGCTTACCTGCAAAAAGAGGTTAAACCATCCGAGGAGTATCCGTGCAACGAGTGTGTAAAAATCGGGATCAAAACGGGAGTCTTGTTCTGCCCCAATTGCAATAGGTGGTATCCTATTAAAGAGGGCATAGTTTACTTGTTAACTGATAACAGGAGGAAAGCTGAGACTGATAAAAGTTTTCTCCAAACATATCGTGATAAACTTCCACCGGATATTGTCGAGAGAGGGAAGCCGTATAATCTGTCATCATAGAGCCTTTACGAAGAGTCACCTGGTCATTCATGTGTTGGTGGGATATTGGGTTTTCAAGACGTTCTTCCATTGACTGGATAAGTATAAAGTAGGTGTAAATTATAACATTGTATGGTGGTATGCATGAGTGATTTGTTTTCCAGCCTAGACATGTGGGTTAAGCGTCAGAACGAAGTTAAGAGTTTGTTCGAAAAGGCTGAGTCAGACTATCGGGATGCCGACAGACTGACCTTAATTACGCTGTCTAGAGCCGCATTTCAACACATGATGCGAACCATTGAAGCATTCGACCAGTGGCTCAAAGATCCGATGATAACAAACCACATGCCTCGTGAAATGCTGATTGAGTTGTGGGAGAAGCTTAGACAACTATTATACGAGCTAATAGAGCTAGACATAGAGCACACGAGTAAATTCAGCGAGCACTTGAAGATTCTTGCCTCTGAGGGTAAAATAAATCCCCTGTTTGGTTTTGAGAAGACGGAGAAAGAAACAAGGAGATCCCCGGTTCAATTAACGATATAAATCTTCAGATCATCTCCTATTCTGCTTTTTCAGTCTTATATCTACTTCAGCATCAATCGGGAGAATCTTTGGTTTGGCTTCCTCAATAGCTTTATTCAAGATATTCTTCTCTTCCTCGCTGAGAAATGTCATGGCCTTGTTGAGGAATTCCTTTCCTAAGCCTGTGACGACTATTTTTCTGTTGGGGAGGGATTCGACCAGGCCCACGTATTTTAAACTAAGTATCTCGTTCAAGAGTTCCTTTGAAGTGGGAACGCCCCCAATAGTTGTGAATGAATACTTTAAATCGGCCCCGGACTCCTTCATATAGTGGAGAAGGTACTGCAGGGCTTTTTCACTAATACTACCCACCGAATTTATCACGTATAACAGTTTGAGAGCCCTGGGGTTTTTCTCGACATCTGATAAAGTGAATACTTGTTTTGCAATGATCTTTACCTCCTTACTTTTCTCGGTTGGAGTTGGTTGCGCCTGTTCCTTGGGCATTGATAACACCTCAATAGTGGAGAATCCTGTTAATCGTATGGCCATTAACTACTAATAAATATATCTTGAAATAATCTTTCTAACCTCATCGAGACTATAACCGTTCATGATTAAGACTGAAGCTTTATAACTGATTAGTTTCCGGGAAGAACCAGATTGATTTCCGAAAATAACCTCGTTCAACAGTTTTTCCACTTCATGCTTGTTACTAGGCTCCACGACTCTTTCAATCACATTTGATACATCCGTGAGTAGTTTACTGAGCTTTTCACGGTATTCTCTGGAGCGCATAGAGAACGCTATGTATATGTACGTAACGGATGATATTATGATCAATAAGTGTATAACGATATTGTTCAGGGATGATAACCCAGTGAATCCTAATAAAATGATCACATTGACTAGTGAAGCGATGATGACAGTGGCGTATGCTCCAATCACGTTGAAGAATGTTAAACCGACCCCGAGTGTTCCGAGTATCAATGTTATGATATTTCTATCAACGGGCTCGGCTATGAAGCTGAGAACGTATACCACAATGGAAAGATATACTGGCAGGGATAGCTGAACCATTTCTTTTTTATGGTAGTTTTTAGCGCTTCCAACATAAAATCTTAGAGCGGAGTTGATCTCGCGGAGAAGGTAATACAATTCTATGTCATTGGTCTTGTTTTTCAAGTACTCCTTGAGTTCGTAGAGTTTAGCAAGGGTAGAGTTGAATGAATAGTATAAAACACCATTTATGATTGGGGGAAAATCCACGGTCTCCAGCGAAGAACTAAGAGCTTTCAATTCTTCTACTTCACTTCTCAGAGCTTCCCTCTTCTCTAGCTGTTTTAACACGTCCTCGACGTGTTTCTTAAGAATCTCGTTCGGAGACGTCATCTCTTCTGCACTTCCAACTTAGTTATAGCTTAAACATTTATTCTTTTTTAAATCTCTCTACTCTAAATTGAATTTTGGAGAGCGCTCAAAGTGATCAGAACAGCGATGATGAAATATGTGTTTTGAGACCTTAGGGGCTGGGGTTGATGATATGTTCAGCGGCTCTGAGTTTTACGGTTAAAAATCACTCATTAGATTATAATAATTAAACAGCCGGTGGAGGTATATGAGCGAGATCAAGATCGAAGCCTTTAGACCGAGAAGAATAAGCGCTCATAGTCACATCAGAGGTTTAGGACTCGACGAAAATGGAAAAGCTGTCATGGTTGCAGATGGATTGGTGGGTCAGACAGAAGCTAGGGAAGCAGCCGGCATCGTTGTTAAAATGATCAAAGAAGGACGCATCTCTGGGAGAGGTATATTGCTAGTCGGTCCCCCGGGGACCGGTAAGACGGCTCTTGCAGTCGCAATCGCTAGGGAGCTGGGCGAGGACACGCCATTTGTGATTCTCAGCGGTAGCGAGGTATATAGCACTGAAAAGAAGAAAACCGAAGTTTTAATGGAAGCTGTTAGGAAATCCCTTGGCGTCAGGCTAACAGAAAGGAGACTGGTTTATGAGGGTGTCGTGAAGAACGTCGTCATTAGAAGGGCTAAACACCCCCTCGTTCCCTATTTGACCGTCCCGAGGGAGGCCAAAATAACTCTGGCCACAAGGGATGAGGAAGTCACGCTCACTGTACCCGAAGAAGTTACACAGCAAGTCATTGAACTAGGAATTAGGAAAGGTGATGTAATATGGATTGACGCCCAGACTGGGAGAATACATAGGGAAGGGAGGGTTAAGGAATTCCAGGATGTACGTACCTATGATGTCGAGACGAAGAAGATCGTTGAAACACCTTCGGGACCTGTGAAGAAGGAGAAGGAAATCGTGAATGTCCTAACATTGCATGATCTCGATGTTTATGTTGCTGCACAGAGATCCATAATCTCAGTATTTGGTTTAACCATAGAGCGCGAAATCCCTCCCGACGCGAGAAGGCAGGTTGATGAAACTGTGAGAAAATGGATAGAGGAGAAGAGGGCGGCTATAATTCCCGGCGTATTATTCATTGATGATGCTCACATGTTGGACATCGAAGCATTCAGCTTCTTGACCAGAGCCATGGAGAGCGAGTTTGCCCCTATATTGATTTTAGCTACTAATAGGGGAGTGGCAAAAATCAGGGGAACCGACATGGAATCGCCTCACGGTATGCCCCTAGATTTGCTAGATAGGTTACTGATCATTCCCACCCGTCCCTACACTCCAGAGGAGATCAGGGAGATTATCAAAATAAGGGCTGAAGAGGAGGATGTAGAACTAGACAGTAATGCTCTAGAGAGGCTTGTCGAGATCGGATCTAAACACAGTTTAAGATATGCAGTCCAGTTAATGGAGCCTGCGAGAATTCTAGCCGAGCAGAGAGGTGATTCCAGGATAATGATCGAAGATATCGAGAAAGCGAGAAAACTCTTCATAGATGTTTCGGCGAGTGTTGAATATCTGAGGGAGTATGAAAAACTGTTTCTAAAGTAATATTCGAGGGTTGTTTTTGGAGGATTTTGAGAAAATAATAGATGAGCTTAGAGAATGGTATAATCGAATTCCGAAGCATTTTGAAGGAAGCATATTGGGCTCCATGACTACTTGGCCTCATGAGATAGGAGTCTATGCTTACCAGCTATTTATGCATGTCAACGGTAATGATCCCATTCTGTTTCCGATAGTTAAAGATGCTGAACAATACCTTATTCAGACCATTGGAACCCTATACGGCTCTAGACATGGATTGTTCACAAGCGGGGGAACAGAGTCTAACATTTTGGCTTTGCTAATAGCTAAGAGGGCGAGTAGAGGCAAGGATAACGTGGTCGTCGCGCCCTCAACGGTTCATGCATCAGTTGATAAAGCGTGTATTCTCATGGGCTCCAGGCTTGTGAAGATACCCGTCAGCCCGACGGACCCCGTGGATCCCGATTTAATGGAGAAGTATGTTAGAGATTTCAATCCTTACGCGATCGTTGTCACAGCAGGTACCACGGAGTTTGGGGTTGTGGATAGAATAAAGGAGGTCTCAGAGATCGCTCTTGAATACGATGTTTTCCTTCACGTTGATGGAGCGTTCGGCGGCTTGATTGTTCCATTCCTCTTCAAGCATGGAATGCTTGATGAAACAATTTACTTCCATCCCGGAGTCTCTAGCGTGTCAGTGGACTTACATAAGAATGGAAGAGCCCCCATTCCCTCCAGCTTACTCTTTGTTAGGGACGAGGAACTCCTGAATCATGCTTGTTTCGAAATGGAGTATCTGCCTTCGGGAATTAATTGTGGATTGCTTGGCACTAGGCCGGGCGGCTCGCTGATCGCTTCATGGGCTGTGGTTAAGGCAATAGGTTTAGATGGTTACGAAAAGCAGGCGCTTAGCCAACAGAAAATAGCACTTCATCTTTACGAAGAACTGACTAAAAGACCCTTCGTGGAAGCATACAAACCCATCCTGCCTATCGTGGTATGGAGGTCTCGCGTGCTAGATTATATTGAATTAATTAAAATGCTTATGAAAGAGAAAATCTTCCTATATAAATCTCCTTCGCTCAAAGCTGTTAGAGCTGTTATAATGCCGCACGTGAGCGAAAGCCATGTCCAGACATTGATCAAGGCTTTAGAGAAAATACATGGTTGGAGTGGTGGCATGTGAACATAGGTTTGCTCTATAAGAGCTTGACCCCGAGAGACATCCAGGTACTAAGAGCTATTGAAGACCTCTCCTCTCGGCACGAGTATGTACCCCTTGAAAAAATAGAGAAGAGGACTAAGATACTGGAGGAGCATTTAACGCTTGTTCTAAGTAAGCTTAATAAACTTAGACTTGTCAAGCGGGAGACCATTGGTGGATACAAGAGCTTCAGGATGACCACCCTAGGATACGATATGATAGCTATAGATGAGCTCGTGAAAAAGAAGGTTCTAGTGGCACTTGGCGATAAAATAGGGGTTGGAAAAGAAAGCGAGATCTTTGTGGGACTATCAACCGGAGGGGAAAAGGTTGCCGTGAAGTTTTTAAGAATAGGCCGCGCTAGCTTTAGGAGAACGAAAATATTGAGAGACTGGTCCAGGGGTCCTCGTTCTACATGGTATGAGCAATCAAAAATAGCCGCGGAGAGAGAGTATAGGGCTCTTAAAGAACTCGTACTGGTGAGAGCAAAAGTTCCCACCCCTTATGGATACAACAGGCATGTCGTAGTTGTCGAGTATTTAGAGGGGGTTGAACTGTATAAGAGGCCTCAACTCAGCGATCCCGAGGCTGTTTTAAATTTAATACTCGATACGTTGAAGACAGCTTATCAAGACGTGGGAATAATTCACAGTGATCTAAGCGAGTACAACATACTGATTAACCTTGATACTCAAGACCCTTACATAATAGATTGGCCTCAATACGTTTACAAGGATCACCCTTCATCCTTCGAGTTATTGAAAAGGGATGTTGAATATATCGTCAGGTTCTTTAACAAAGTTTACGAGGTAAGCTTAACCACTGATGAAGCATTAAAGAAGATAATAGGGTCCTAGACATTATAATAACTCGTGGCTCCGTGTCATATAATAATGTCTTAAAAGGTGGGTTTGTATCACCACGGTAATGGGCGTTGATATACAACCCGGTTGCTCACCCATGTCCTCACGGGAAGCCAAGTATTCAGTCGTGATCATTAAGGATGGAGAGTTAATAGCCTCCTATGAAGATGTACCACTATACAAGCTTTTACGACTAGTGATAGAATACCATGTGGACGTCATAGCGGTCGACAATGTTTTCGAGTTGGTGAGCAGTCTCGACGAGTTGGATAAGCTGGTAGAATTAATTCCTTATAACTGTAGGATCGTTCAAGTCACGCGTCAGGGTTCAGAGTTTACAAGCATAAGAGAGATTTCGAAAGAGTTGTTTAAAGAAAGAGTTGAGTTAACACCTCTAAACACGGCATACTTGAATGCAATAGCAGCTTTGAAAGGCTATGGTTCGGAAATTCAAGTATTCACCGATAAAACAAGGATTGTGATAACTAAGGGTAGAAGCGTCTCTCAGGGAGGCATGAGTCAAGAGAGATATAAACGAAGCATAAATGCGGGCATTCTTCAAGCCACTAAGGAAATAAAAAAGATACTTGACGACAACAATTTTGAATACGACATGATGGTTAAGAAAACGCGCGGGGGTTTGGAGAAAAGCGTTTTCATAGTATATGCTCCACGGGAAAGGCTTCACGGATTAGTTAAGCCTATCCGATATAAAAATGTAAAGATAATAGTTAAGCCCTTTAAACAGTCACATAGAGTATTAAGTAACACTTCAACGAAGCCTTTGATAATGGGAATAGACCCTGGGATGACCATAGGAGTGGCGTTAGTAGATCTTGATGGCAACCCCGTTTTCGCGAAAAGTTGGAGAACCGTAGATAGGTATGAGATCGTCTCAACAGTATCCAGCTATGGGAAGATACTGATCGTTGCAACCGACGTATCCAACCCTCCTGAACTCGTTAGAAAAATCGCCTCACTCTTGGGAGCAATAATATACTCCCCAGACCATGATATCTCCATCACGGAGAAAAACGAGGTTATTCATGAAGTTAGGACGACACACGGCTTCGAAATCGAGGATTCACACACCAGAGATGCCTTGGCAGCTGCTTTGAAAGCCTATGGACACTACAAGAACACTATTCTCGAAGTAAAGTCCAAAATAAAACACATAGATGGAGTCGATGTTTATCAGGTTATCTCAGAGATCATTAAGGGAAGAACGCTATCTGATGTGCTAGAGGAAATTTATAAGAAAAGAATGCAAAAATCACCTAGCACAATTACACATGATGAGAAAACATTTGCGAAACAGGAGGCCGTGGAAAAACCAATTTACAAGGAAAGAATAAGAGTCCTGGAAGCAATGGTAAATAAGCTTTCAAAAGAGTTGGAGGAGAAAGAAGATTTATTAAGAATCCTTGAGGTAGAGATAAGGCTTCTGAAAAATAGAAAAACCTTTGATGATAAATACGAAAGAAAGATTTCCGTTTTAGAGGAGAACATAGCTTATTTGAAGAGAAAACTAGAGGAGTCCAGAGTAAGAATAAATGATTTGGAAGAGGAACGAAAAAGATTGATGGAAATAATCTTGAAGATCGGAGAGGGTGAATATATTTTAATACCTAAAATTAATGAATCCGGAAAGAGTGTTCTCAGCGAGGTAGATAGGGAGAAGATTAGAAAAACTAAGTGTGTTTACACCCCGAGCATAGAACATTTAAGCCCAGAGTTAGTTGAGCTAATCAAAACCATTAAAGGATACATCGTCACATCTGGGGATTCAACCGTTGATTACAAGACGATTAGAGTGCCGATTATCAACGCTCAAGTCATACTCGATCTAGGAGAACACGTAGTCGTGAATAAAGATGTTGAAAAACAATCTAGCATGATTTGGAAAGATATTGATCAATTAAATTATCTAGAGACACGTGCAAAGATAAGAAGACTTATCGAAGAGTACCAAAAATCGAGGGGTATTTTGAAATAATGCCTACGCAACTGTTTTGGTTTTCACGCAGGTTCGTACGGGTTGGTATCATTTTATTCGTTGAGATGTAGGTGCTTCGACCAAGGGAGGTTTGCGAGAGGCTCGGTATCAGCTACACTACTCTGAGAGAGTACGTTAAGAGAGGTTGGATTAAACCAGTTGTTCTCGAAAGCGGTAAGTGGAGGTTCAGGGAGGAGGACGTTGAGAAGCTTATGGGTATCGTTAAACCGAAGACCGTTATCCTCTACGCTCGTACCTCCTCTCATACGCAGAAGGACGATCTCGAGAGACAAGTGAAGGTCCTCGAGGAGTGGGCTAAACAGAACAACGTAGAGAAGTACGAGGTCGTCACGGACATTGGTAGCGGTCTCAACGAGGATAGAAAAGGATACAAGAAAGTGTCTAGAGAGACCTCGCTCACAGTGTGTCCGTATGTTATATACTAAGTTGAAGGCGTTATCAGAATTGCTTAGATAAAGTCTAAAAGGGGAACCCTTTAAAACCATCTTATAATACTACTTCAACCTATTTCCATTCTCAGGAAAGGCGGTGGATTTAAGGCAGGGTTAATGCTCGGGAGATCTCTACACCACATCCAGGAAGGAGCTCCCTGAACATATTCAACAATCTGAGGAACACCTATCTACCTATTACACCTAACCAGGCTTAAAGATGCTGTGAAAGAATTAAAGGGTTGAAAATCCTTAGTCTTCGTCTCCAAAATACTTGATCGCTGATGATGGGCAGATCTTCTGGCAACCCCTGCACAGCTCAACGCAGTTATCCGGTTTAACCACCACCGGCTTCCCGTCAGCGCCTAGATCGTATACCCCGTGCGGGCAGAAGTTATAGCATGTTAGGCATCCGACGCACTTCTCATAGTTTATTACTGGATACCAGTTCTTCGTCAAACCTAAACACCTCATGCATTCAGAGCTTCCTCAATAGCCTTGATGGCCTCCTCAGTACTCATATTCCTTATTTCAACACCTCTAAACTTGGACTCATCGAAACCCAACTCTCGGAAAACCCATCCAAACATCTTCCGCTGCATTGCTGGGTCGCAACCGGCCACCACAATCTTTCCATCCCAATTACCACTCAACAACGCCCTCCAGAAGTTATCACCGTCGGTTGCGCAGAGTTGAGGGTGAATCGCTGCGAAGTCAACCTTCTTATTTCTTCTGAAATAGTTGACTACTTCAAACACATTCATCTTATGGAACGATGGACACGTGCCTTGACAGACACAAACGATTAAACCCTTCATAAGCATTATCGCCTAATAAAATACATCTTACTACTCATATATAATCCTTATAGCACTCTATCTAAGGTTGATTTTTGGAATAGCTTCCTCTGCTCCTAATGACCAAACCAGCTATCATTAACGCTATTGTGATACGATCTTTGAATAAGGGTTTTTGGCTATGTGGCTTGATCACCTACCCGTCTGCAAATGTTAAATCTACTAGGTCGCTGGGGAAGTGGAACATATACATGGGAGTGACTTCATCACGGAGCCTGGCTTAACTATTCCCGTGGTTGAGAAGACGCTCCGTGAACGTCTCAGCTCTGATTTTGATAGTGAAGACAACCCGGCCGACGCGGATTCGGAGGCCACTGTCTTCGCTAAGCACAACGGCGGCGAGCATGGGGCCAACACATTCGTAATTAAAACTGGGTTTAAGGGAGCACGCGTTGTTTTCCCCTCTAAGCCCGTGGACTGGGGAACGTATCAATTCGTATGGAAGATCCCCTACAATGATATGCCTTTTGAAATCAAGAATTTCGCAGACGTGAACATGCCTCAGTGGAATAGAGTGGTCAGGGTGTTCAAGCGCGCGAGGCGAGGTCTCGAAATGGATGGACAGAACCTAGCATCCCTCAACAACTACTTCAAATACACCGGATGGGGGTTCCCCATAGTCGTGCATCCGAACTATTCGAGAGTGAGCTGTGGGTCGGGGGTATCCCTAACCGGGTGGGGATGGAGAGGACGTGGGACCGAAGAAAGGTGGCCCGGGCTCTATGAAGCCAAAGGTTGATAACGAATCACATCGGCCAACGTGAAACCCGAACCCCGTTAATATAGCGAGACCTTATCGTTTAAGACGAGCTCTGTAACCTTTACGATGCTCTCCAATTCTTCGTTGACCAGTGCCTGTATTTCGTTGAAAACGTGGGATGGCACCTGGCTCATGTTTAAGTCTAGCGGGATTAATTTAACGCTCGCCACTAGGGGCTTGTCTATGGGTTTTCCGATTTGGCTCAATATCTCCACGTATACATCGCTGAAAATGTCTCCGTATTGATTATAAACTCTCTCGGCTATCGTACGTGCTACTACATTGTATATCTTTCCAACATGGTTCACCGGGTTCTTGCCTGCAGTTGCTTCTAGACTTATAGGCCTCATAGGAGGTATCAAACCGTTGGCTCGGTTTCCGCGACCTGTTGCTCCATCATCGCCGTGTTCCGCGGATGTCCCGGTTACAGTTAGATAGACGCTTCCCTTATCTGGTAAATCAGCAGTGTTTACGTATACTTTAACATTGTAGTCAGGAGATATCCTAGCAGCGAGGTCTAAAACAGCCTCCTTTATATGATCTTTGACATTGATATAGTCGCCAATATCCCTTACTTGAGAATCGATTATTGCGGCGGCTATTGTCAACACTATGTTTTTATCGCGTCTCAAACCCATGACCTTAATATCTTCCCCTACTGGGGGATGTCTTGCTTTAAATTCCCGTGAGTTAAGCATTCTCTCTGTTTCGTACACGAGTTTTTCAAGGGTGGTAAGGGGGGCGTATCCAACGCCAATGCTCGTATCATTGGCGAGTGGAATAGCCTTCTTGCCGGCTTCGAAGACAGTAACGAGATCGGTGCTTCCCTTTCTAACCATGTAGTCTACAATGACGTGCCTCTCGGGATCAAGGAACCTGAAGTTGGTCTTGATCCACTCTTTAACAGCTTCCACAATGATTTTTCCAAAGGGGATTTTCTCGACACCGCTGTCGGTCTTGACCTCAGTAGTTGCTCTTCCAGCAACGATGATGTAAATAGGTTCTAATAAATCGCCTCCGCCAAATTTTGGAGATGATTGTCCCCCAACAAGCAATGTTTTATCAAGATTATGATGCAAGATCGTGCCAAAATTTTTCAAATAATACTTGGACAAGGCTTTTGAAGCCACTTCACTGGCGGAGTCGGCAATGTAATCTGGGTGGCCAAGCCCCTTTCTCTCAACCAGCTCTACTTTCATTTGTCTTACACTCTGCATTTTCAATAATTCTACTTCCACATTTCTCTCCATATTGTCTCCCTCAACGCGTTTAAGTCCAAAACTAATAAATGGTTTATGAAACATTAAATTTTAAATTATTCCTTACAATCTAGCGTTTTCTCGCCGTAGTTGATCATCCTTAAGACGGATTTTCCGGGAATTAAAACCTCTACTTCTTTGGGATTTATTGGGGGTTTGAACCCGTATTTTTTACTTAACATATTGCTGAACCCCTCAGCGATCTCCTCGGCAATTTCGTGAACAGGTTCGTCGCCCGGCTCTAAGACTGCGTAGACTAGGGATTTATCTTTTACCAAGTCTTCTGGAAGTATGAAAAGCAAGTAGTAGCTTCCATATGTGTCGTCGCAAGCTATATCTAAGCCTATTCCCATTTTCAGCGGGATTTTTACATAATTCTTTTTCCCATACACCATTATGCTTCCTTTCGGGAGATATTCGCCGGGTGGAGGGGATAGAGAGACGTTTGAGCCTCTAGTCCAGAAAACCTCTATGAATCCCACACCGCTTTTCCACGCTTTAGAGTAGCAAGCCGGTATCAACGCGGCATCTCGAATGTCTTCCAGGCTCGGCTCTTTACCATCGGTGAACAGAACGGCTGCAGAACCCCCGTGGATGTCAGCGTGTAGAAAAATATCGTTTTCTTTCAGATACTTTTTCACCACCATCTCGTTCTGGGAAGCATCACGTCCTCCTATCGTTAGAAATCCGTTCCTAGTAATGAGCCAGTGGAATTTCTCGTACCAGGATTTAGGTCTGTAATATAGAAGTTGAAATGATGAGGCTCTGTCGAGCTCGACCTTTACTCTGTCATACTCTGAACGTATTTCTTCAAGAATTTTTAGGGCAGTCTCTATCTTTTTCTTTAGCTCTCCCTTGGTTTTTTCAAGTTCAATAACTTGTTTTTCCAGTGGTGCTCTAAGTGAAAGAGCAACTCTCGACCCATTCAACAATACCTCGACTTCTCCCTTATCTTTCACCACGTTGACGATGCCTTTACAACTCTCCTTTACATACTCCCAACCCTTCTCGTCTCGAACTTTTTTAGCGCAATCCAATAACTCCTCTAGGGTTTGATAATTATCGTAGATTAGCGATAATTTGTTGATTACTTCGTTTAGTTTACCTTCGTGTTTAGAAATAATATCCTGTTGTTTCAGCAACTTCTCGTTTAACCCGTCCAAGGTTTTTTTCATTTCAACCTCTTTTTGCAGTAATTCCAATGTAGCTTCTACGCGCGTGAAATATGTGTCAATGGCTTCATCGATGCTTTTCAACTCCTTAACGCTGAGCTCGTATTTTTCGATAAAGATTAAGGGTTTGTAAGCAGTAAACGAGTGTATGTTCTCTCCCTCGAATATCAGATAACCCTTGCCCTGCTCAGCCTCTTTAACAACCTCCCTATATCGGTTAGCTAAAAGTTCCAAGTCGCTTGGAGGGATAGTTTTCGGGTCAGCAGTCTTATGTCCAAGTAATCCGGAGCGATATAGAATTTCCTCAGCGATATGCCCGGGCAACCCCCAGTTGAAAACCATCGAACGGACCAGGTCCTTTCCGCTTAGAATAGATGGAATGAGCGAATCACTTGAAGGGGGAACACCCTTCAACGGTGGATACGTGTATTCGACTCCTGGTCTGATCTCCCTGTCTTTATATTCTACTATTTTGCTTGCATACATTATCCTGTAGTTTTCATCAGAGACTACCCATAGTCCCCTTGGGAGAAGTTCAATAAGGTTCCTCACCCTCTCTCCACGCCTTTCGACTATGAACTCTATGATCCTCTCCCACTTGGGCATCGAGAGGGCTCCTATTCTACCATCTCTTATCCTGCTTCTTAAGAACCTGGCAAAATTGTCTATCGTCTTCTCAGCTGGTTCCATAGGAGATGAATTGATTCTAACTCCCGGTTGTATATGGAGGAGCACTGTGCCCTCATCCTTGCACCTGAGTTTTAGAAGCCATTTACTTTTCGAGAAATACACGTTGTCAACATAGCAATTTACCAGCCTTCTAGAATTACTGCATACCCAAGAATATGTGTCCAGGATATCCATCGATTTCTTAAGCACAACTCAGTCCCTGAAGAATCACTATAAAATCTTAACCTTTAATAATTCTTCAGGGAGGACAAACCATGCAGATAGCTGGCGAGGACAAGATAGTATTAATGAGATTAGGATTCGGCCTATTTTACGGCACCTTGATATACCTATTGGGATCACTAAGACTCATCCCGGTAAAGGACTTAAACATGATAGCATGGACAGGAGCAGCTGTATTGTATGCTGTCACCATAATCTTAGTGTACAAATTCGTGAGACCTGTAAAGTCATTTAATCTTTACCTTAGAGGAATATCAACTTACTATGCTTCATGGCTCTTGACTTCGTTTATTTTAAATGAGATAAGTCCCTTGATATAACCGTCATCACTAAGGATCCCTTATTTCTTTCCATAATTCTTCTGGGAGCCTTCCGTTTATCAAGTAATACTTTAAGCCAGGGGGTAAAAGGGGTTCTCCATCGATTAAAGGGTACCTGTATGGGAGATATATGGTTCGACCTCCTAGTTGAGGGTCATCGATAGTCACGCCATCAATGTATTTAAAATCTTCATCTCCCCTATGGCTCAATAAATACTGTAGATAAAAAACTGTCCCATCAATACTGAATTGGCCCGATCCTATGTTGAAAGATTCAACTCCTTCCAACTCCCTAGTTATTAGTTCAAAAGTTCTTCCTCTCGGAGGATGTTCGCCCAATATTCCACCTACAATTATATACTTCGCCTTTATTACATTGTTGAAATCAAGTTTACGGGGGCTCTTTGGGTCTAGGATTATGGCACATCTCCCATTTATTTCACCTTCTTTTATTAATTTCTTTACGCTTTTCTCGCTGACCATTGCGTATTTGCTTATCAAACGATGATACCTCCTTGGAAGATTCGAGATAAGTAGAAACTCCTTACCATATATTAGTGAAGAGTGGCGATATTCCAGGAACAACCAGGGGCTAAGTTCGCTCTCTAAGTGTTCAATGAGTATTATTGGCTTGTCTTGGATCAATTACATTACTCCCCATTCCGGAGACTATTTATGATCCAATAAATATTTACTTAAATTTAAACCGAACATCTTATCTTCTGAATCTGAAATGAAAGAGTGGGCATTCATGGGTCATTACCAAGTATTGGAAAACCCTGACCTAGAGTCTGCTTTAAGAAGTATAAGGGATGCTTTGCAAAGAAATCGCTTGATCCTAATATTTGGGGAGTGTATAATTGATTATGAGGGTAGGAGTGCGTCTAAACTTGGACTTGGAGAGAGATTGGTAGTGATAAAACAAGATGGCGCTGTTCTCGTTCATCGACCCGAAGGATACTCGCCAGTCAACTGGCAACCCTCTACGACAACAATAGATGTCTGGATTAGACCTAACGAGGGTCTATCAATCCTGGCGATCAGATCTCGTCCTCGGGAGACTTTGAGAATCCTTTTCACCAGGATCCACTTAATAATTGAGGCTCTTCTTCAGGACGAGGCTGAGTTCATCATGTACTTAGATGAGGGAGAGATTAGAGACATTTTATTCGAAAAGCCGGAGCTACTCGAGCCGGGTCTGAGAATCCTGGAGAAAGAGAAAAGAATAGGCACAGGAGCGGTTGACCTTTTCGGAGTCGACTCTAAAAATAACCATGTCTTAATCGAGATAAAGAGAGTAATGGGCGATCGGGACGCGGTCTTACAGCTATATAATTACGTGGTGAATTATAGCAAGAACTCGAGAAATCCCGTTAGAGGAATCCTAATCGCCCCTGCCTTCACCCCGGGGGCTCTCGAGCTTCTTGCAAAGCTAGAATTAGAATACGTTGAAATCGATTTAAAGAAAATGAGGCAATTGATAGAAGGTAAGAAGAAAAAATCGGACTTAACGATATTGAGGTACTTATACATGGATGATAAGGATGGAGAGCGGAGAACCTGATGTGGTCGAGAGATATGATGTAACGCATAATTCTTATGATCTACTATACAGGGAGGAGCAGTTTTCAAAGTACGAATATCTCTTCAACGACTTGAATATTCTACCGGGAGATACCATAGCGGATATTGGTTGCGGCACAGGCTTGCTATACGAGTTTTTGAGGACCATGATGACTTTTTATCATAAATATGTGTGCATAGACCCCAGTGACGGAATGATATCTGAGGCTGTAAGAAAGGCGCGGAATGATCCACTAATTATATTTATAGTGTCTTTTGCTGAAAACCTGCCTTTAGTGGATAATGCTGTTAGCGATGTCTTCATGATCACTGTGTGGGACAATCTTAGAGACCCTTCCATGGCGGTTAAAGAGATGAAGAGAGTTTCAAGAGAAAAAATAGTTATAACCAAGCTCTCTAAGACAAACTCTCCTCCGCCGAGTTTATACGATAGCGATTTCAAGTACGAGGGTACTTTGATTGATGACTTCTACATATTTAAGAGGAGATATCTTTAAATAGTACGATTAATGGTTAAAGAGTTAAAGAGAAGGTGTTCAATATGGCTGCCAAGCCATCGAGACCTCAAAGCCCATTCAAGATATTGAAGAGCTCTGAGGGGCAAGTCGTCTTGGTTAAGATTAAGGGCGGATATGAGTATGTTGGCAATCTAGACCTCATAGATAATACAATGAACGTCGTCATGAGCAACTGTACAGAGTATTCTAAAGAAGGTAGACCTGTGGCTAGGTATGGAAGATTGATTATTCGTGGGAGCCATATTCAATATATAAGCGTGAATTATGGGCAAGTGGCTCCTGAAAAAGTATCCTTGTAAACATACAACTCGAACTCATTATTCATTAAATTAATATTCGTCAACTCACAATAATATAAATGTGAGCATGATGGGTCAATCGTCTAAGAGGCCTTCTCCTCGTAGAATAGACCACTACAGATGGTTGCGAAGCGATGGGACTCCTAACTTTAGCGATCACATCTATAAAGCCCCATCGGAATTAGACCTGGTTACTCGCAGAGAGGTCAAGGTAATCAGTCCATCTTCAACTGTTTTGAAAGCAGTAGAAGAAATGTCCCGTAGCTACAGATCTCTAGTGGTAACTGTAGGAACCCGTCCTATAGGAATTTTGCATGCTACCAACATCGTGGATTACCTGGGCGGCGGACCTTTATTCAGCATTGTGGAGAAAAGATACGGGTTCAACCTTTACTCTTCACTAGAGAAGGAGGTTGTTGACACGATAATGTCTCGCGTATTGGTTACAATACCCAGTGATTCGAAAATAATAAATGTACTTGAGGCAATGGCCGCAACCGGTTCTGGAGTCATTTTAGTAGTCGATAAGGAGGGGAGTTTGCAAGGCATCGTCACTGAGCATGACATGGTTGTATATTTGTCTGGGGTCGTTTCAACAGGATTAACTGTAGGGGATGTGATGTCAACTCCCGTTGCAGTTGTCGATAAGAAATCTCCTCTAAAGAAAGCAATGGAGGAGATGATTATACAAGGATTCCGCAGGCTTCCAGTAGTTGAGGGAGAAGTCGTAGTGGGAATGATAACGGCCGTAGATGTAGTTAGATACTTTGGACACCACATAGCTTTCGAGAAAACACTTACCGGAAACATAATGGAGGCTATACTGATTCCTGTTGAGGAAGTTATGAGCGAAAATTTAGTCACAGTCAAGGAGGATGAGGACCTGGCCAAAGCAGTCTCTGAAATGTTGTCGAGAAATGTAAGCTCGGTACTGGTAACTGATGATGAGGGAGTTTTAAAAGGAATTGTGACCGAGAGAGACATCCTATATGCTTTATCAACCTCTCCTAAGAGGTGAAGTAACGTTGATTGAGAGTTTTATTTTGAAGGATACCATCATCTTGGATAAGAATGATTCGCTTGCCCAGTTCATAAGGCAAATAGAGAAGACGGGGATAGATAAGGCTCTTGTAACTGGTTACAACCAGGAAGGCGTGAAAAAACTCTGTGGGGTCGTAACATCACGGGATGTCTTAATTAAAATAGTGTCCGAGAGGTTGAGGAGGACATCCCTTGGTAGGCTAAGGGTCTCGGGTTTTATGACTGAGAATCCATACAGGGCGTCTTTGACGACTGATATTGGGGCTGTTGTGAAGATAATGAGTTCCAGGGGGTATGGGATCATACCTGTGGAAAACGGGTCTCTACATGGAGCCATTCTCCGCGTGGAATTGTTGAAATTACTGTTCGAGGATGACACAATAATTAAAGACTTAGTTGACAACCGTCCACTGAAGGTAAAGCCGGATGACTCTCTACTGGCTTTAAGACAAAAAATCGTATCAACTGATAAAAGTTATGCAGTTGTTATTAGTCCCTCGGGAGATCCTTTAGGGTATATAACAATTAAAGAAGTAGCATATGCGTTTGCAACCTTTCTGAAGAACATTCCAGAGAGGTTCAGGAAGGAGAGAATTTCACAGCTTTTGGTTCAAGATTATATGAAGAAGATAGACTTAGAAGTAAAAGACACTGTCTCGGTAGGCGATGTTGCGAGGAAATTGTATGATGCAAGGCTCAAGGGAGCTATAGTAGTAGGTGATGAAGGATTCAAGGGAGTTATCACAGACGCCGAGTTAATAAACTATTTAGCTATTAACCTTTTGTTGGGAAAACAAATTGGAGGGCAGTGAGGCCAGGTTTATAGTCGATAATATGCTGGGGACATTGGCGCGCTGGCTTAGGATTCTAGGATACGACACTCTTTATAGCCGTGATTTAGAAGACTGGAAGATCTTGAGGATAGCTGAAGAGGAAAACCGATATATTATAACTAGGGATAGAGGTCTTCATCACCGCGCTCTAAATAAGGGGTTGAAAACCCTGTACCTATGGATGGATGACCTTGCTGAGAGATTAGCCTATATCGCGATGAGTAGTGGAATCAAGTTATCTGTTGACTTCAATGCTACGAGATGTCCCGAAGATAATTTTCCGTTAAGGAAAGTCGAGAAGCAGTCTGTGAGGGGCAAAGTTCCTGAGAGAGTGTTTAAACTACACGAGGACTTTTGGGAATGCCCTCGTTGCGGGAAAATATACTGGATTGGGCGCCACTGGAAAATGATTGAAAAAGTATTAGAGGAAGCCCGCATGAAATTAGATGAAAATAAGAGAGTGATTGGGAAAGGTGTTTTCAATGACGGTAATACATCCGGATGAATTAACATTAGAGGATGGAATATTTCTTGTCAAACTCGCGAGAAAGGCGATTGAAAAGATCGTATTAGAGGGTGAAACGCTCCAGCCGCCGACCTACGCCCCCGATAAGCTTAGGAGGCCAGGAATGACTTTCACAACCATCGAGACGTATTACGGGGAGAAGCTAACGACTCTTAGGGGGTGTATAGGGTTCTTAGCACCAGTATATAGTTTGATTGAATCTACGATATACTCGGCAATCGAAGCAGCCGTAGAGGATCCCAGATTCCCTCCCCTTCAAAGCTGGGAGCTTAACAAAGTCGTAGTGGAGGTTTCAGTTTTATCTCTTCCAACTCCCTTGATAGTATCAGATAGGAAATCTCTTCCCAAACTCATAACTATAGGTAAGCACGGACTAGTAGTGGAGAGAGGTCTTTACAAGGGAACCCTTCTGCCAGTTGTCCCAGTAGAATACTGTTGGGATCCAGAAGAATTTTTGTCTGAGACATGCGTGAAGGCGGGCCTGGAACCTTCTTGTTGGCTTGATCCATCAACAAGGATTTACTATTATGAAGGAAAAGCATTCAAGGAGAGAACCCCTGGTGGGGAAATATACGAGAGGGATTTGTTAATAGAATATCGTAATGAGTGTTTAAGGAAATAGTGGGTGGAGTTAATTAATTTTCAACTTTATTAATCATCGCTGAGGTGAGAGAGATTAAATTAACTCTTAATCACTTGATTGAAATCGATTATGATGAGGTCATTTCAATAGTAAAGAACTTCATTGCTGAATACTTCAACAAGGTTAGGGCGAACAGCCTCGTTGTTGGGCTAAGCGGCGGCATAGATTCCTCAACTTTACTCGCATTAGTGTCTGAGTCGATACCGAGGGATAAGATCATTGGCTTAATACTCCCGGACACAAGGGTAACGCCTAGGGAAGATGTGGAAGACGCTATTAGTATTGCAGAAGAATTCTCGGTTAAGTATCACTTGATAGAAATAGATGGAATAGTTGATTCCTTCTCAGTACTGCCAGGATTCGATGTTGCTGGCAAGCTAGACACGGGAAATCTCCGCGCAAGAGTTAGAATGACAATAATGTATTACTTTGCAAACAAGTATAATGGAATCGTAGCCGGCTCAAGCGATCGTTCGGAGCTCCTAATCGGCTACTTCACTAAATACGGTGATGGAGGCGCGGACATACTTCCATTGGGATGTTTGTATAAGACCCAAGTGAGGACGTTAGCTAGGAGACTTGGTTTACCTGAAAGAATAGTTTTGAAACCAAGTTCTCCAAGACTTTGGAAAGACCATACAGCCGAGGACGAGCTCGGAGTCAAGTATGAAGACATAGATCTAGTGCTTTACGGAGTTTTTGACAAGGGGTTGAAGCCTGATGATGTTGTAAAAGCTACAGGGATTTCGAAGAATGTAGTTGATAAAATACTTAGAATGCATTATTTATCCCGCCACAAGAGAAGTTTTCCACCAATACCTAGCATGCCTTGGGCGGGTAAACCTATAGTGGAGTTAGAATAGTGAATTACGTGACGTTTATTGATGCTTTTAGCAAGTCATTGGCCATATCTATGTAGCCCTCGCCTATATACATCCACATCATTTTAACGGGAGTTGCCAGCACGTTCAAAACGTACGTTCTTTTCTCAAGCTTGATATTTGCTTCAATAGTGTGAAATACGTACTTGTTGTTGACTTTAACCTCGAGCCTCTTTGTACCACCTAAATATATGATCAAAGGTTTGGAGTATCCTGATAGTCTATCTGTTTCAACGTTGAATTTTTCAAATATCTCAGTGCTTTCGAGATCTAGTTGAATCCCTTCCAGCGTTAGGGTTTCAACCTCGTCGATAACTTTAAAGTTCTCTGGAAGCACCCCTTCGATCAGTAATTTCTGAGAGGAAATAACCCCGGTTAAAGGAGCGGTAGATTTCACCGATACCTGTGGGCTCATGAAGATTTTATCCCCGACCTCAACCACACCCGAGTTTACCCGATATTTTACGAACATATTCTCACTCTAATCTAAACATTGATATGTCTAAAAAGGTTATATGAATAACCATGGTGTATTTAATGAGACTGTTGGTTATCAGCGACATCCATGAAAAAATGTCGTATTTTGAGAAAGCGTTAAACATGTTGGAAGGCGGCTTCGAGGCCATAGTCGTTGCGGGGGATATAACTTATTTTAAACCATTTGAAGATGCTGTGGAATTTTTGAAAAGAATGCGCGAGATCTCTGGAAAACGCATATATTTCGTGCCCGGGAATTGTGATCCACCATCAATGTTGACGTGGAGTTTGGAGGAAGAAGGGATTTTTAACATTCATCAAAAACTCACTGATTTGAACGATTACCATCTATACGGGATAGGAGGAGGGAATATCTCACCTTTCAATACCCTAATTGAGTGGAGCGAAACAGATTTTGAAAGATTGCTCCCCAACAAGGAACCGGGGATTTGCGAGAAATTGATAATGGTTACACATACTCCAATCAAGGGGATGTTCGACGAGGTGAGGGGCTTAAACATAGGCTCCGCATCATTTCTCAATTTCATGGAGAGTTGTGGTCCTCTCGCATGGATCACGGGGCATGTTCACGAACACAAAGGAGTTGTGAGACGCGGGAGGACTGTGGTGATACATCCTGGTCCATTGATGAAGGGGAATTTCGGAGTCCTCGAGTTGATCGGGGAGAAGGTTGATGTGAAGCTCTTTAGGAGTTGAAGAAGTCGCATAGGAGAATTATTTATTGATCGCTGAGGCCTCTAGTCTTATTTCTAGGCGATTGATCTTATAGCGTTTTTTACCTCCTCGGGCAACGCCTCAATACTGATCACAACAGCCTTTCGAGGAGGTCTCTCGGAAACAACTCCCGTCACAATGTATCGAGTAGGATTCGTGACATCTATTTTTTCCTCCGTCTTCTTGTGAAACCTAATATTCAGTACTCTAACCTTAACGAAAGTCCCATCCAACCGGTCAACGTAGATATATTTGCCGTGCTTTAGACCCATGTAAGTCCCCTCAAACGCTTCTTCCACTCCACGTATACACGTAGCCCAATATAAAGTTTAATGCGAATCCAACTACAATACCGATTAATTGAGCAACCCAAAACCTTAATCCAATCGTGATAGGGAGGATTGTCGCGAGAAGCAATTGAGACGAGAAACTAGTTATGCTAGCGCCATGGTATTTTATCAAGCGCAAAAGGATGCTCCGTAGATCTTTTCTTATCCCAGAATCCCTGAAGGTCCATTTTTCGTGAAGAATAAAATTGAATAAAACACTGGACTCGAATCCTGATGCTGAGGACAGCGGATTTCTCACAAACTCCGTTAATCCTATCCTCGTAAGCACGTTGAAGATCGATTGAGCAACGGCTAAATTAACAATACTGCCCATTGCTCCAACTAAAAGGAATCTAACGACTCTATTGGGCTCTAAAATGGGGAGGGCGAGGACTAATGGTAAATTGTTCTTAACTACGACCTTCCAATCTCTTTCATCTAGAGAAATCTCAAGGGCCTTACAAACAAGATTTTCGATAGAATTAGCTACATCCATGTCAATGACTATAGCTATTGGATTACCAAATTTTGGAAGGGAAAAAGAGGAGAACGATTTTACTAAAAGATAGATCTTAGCTGTGGAAGGAAGTTTTGCATAAACCTTTATGCATAGATTATCGTCTGATACTCGAATATGCGTTAGCTTATGACAAAGATCCTCGAACTCTGAGCGAACGTATATCTTTGAACCACGGTCAAAACCTTTACACAGCTTGTAGTGTTTATCCCACTTTACCAATTAAACGAAACCCGAGCTATTATTAACATTCTTGAGATTAATTAAAATTGTAGGGATAGAGGGTCTTGGTTGGCACGGAAGAATGGGATAAAATCGTCGATGAGATTAATAGCTGCATGAAATGTAGACTCTCCGAGACAAGAGTTAGGCCGGTCCCGGGGGAGGGGCCTCTCAATGCTCGAATACTTTTGATTGGAGAAGCCCCTGGCGAGAAGGAGGATTTGGCTGGGAAGCCTTTCGTAGGAGCGGCTGGAAAACTTCTCGATTTACTCCTCGAAAGGGCAGGTTTGAGGAGGAGTTATGTCTTTATAACCAATATAGTCAAATGCAGACCTCCTGGCAACCGAAAGCCGAGGAAGGATGAAATCCTTAAGTGTGCTCCTTACTTGATTCGGCAGATAAGACTCTTGAAACCTAAGGTCGTTATTCTACTAGGAAACACTGCTGCGGAGACGGTGATGGGATTTGCTGGATTGAAATGGAATGGGGTTATGAAAGACCACGGAAAAATCGTTGAAACCCATATATTTGGATTAGATGTCGTATTGATTCCCACATTCCACCCTGCTGCAACCCTATATAATCCTAAATTGAGGAAAATCCTAGAAGAAGATTTTGGAAAAGTAATAAGAGAAAAAGTTGAAGAAATCCAGCATCTTTTTACGGACTAGCAGGAATTAGCTTCACCCGCTCCAAACCGCTTATGACCAGCAGGAATCCAGCTAGCGATAGAAAGACCAGAACAGGAAGTAGGAGCTGAGGTACGAGTGAAGGGTCGTAGAGGTATTCGAGCGTTGATTTCTGCGTATGTTGCATCGTGAAAACTAAGTATGCAATAGCGTTCCCATGACTAGTTAATAATTGAATTATTATTGATTCGATGTTGTTTGATAGGTTCGATGCATCATTCAGGAATTCAATCATAGTTATCAATGATGGTATTGGCATACCGAGTTTATTCATAGTGTAAACGCTGACGGCCTTCAGCGATTCAATCATAAAATCTTCAACGATTGTGTCATTTACTACGGGAAATATCTGGTTCCTGATTAAAAGAGGGTTCGCGTATAATTGGTTAGAGAGTTCTTCTAATAGGCCGAATAAATAGATTAAATCCAGTAGTGGGTTTCCCGTAGGACTTGGAATGGAAATACCAGTCAAGTATGACATCACGCTATAGTATGAAATGCTAGTTGAGACAAGTTCCCTCATCCACCATAGAGCACTTACTAGTGAGGAGTTGGAGAGACAATACTTCCCTCCATACAATGCGGCTAGTCTTAGCCAGGTGATGCTTGTTTCAGCTCTTGCTATTGAATACGAATAATTTCCTATCTTCTCTGTCAGACCACTTGAAGACTCCGCAAGCACGAGCGAAGCCTCAGCTTCTTCTAGCCTCTTATAGGCATTTGCGATGGCATCTATCATGAAGGGGTTGACGCATGTCAAAAAGCTAGTTGTGTTCTCGAACTCTATTCTAGCTTGTGAAACATTTTCTTTTAGCTTTAATATTAGATTTGAGAAATCAACTGGTGAGTTATAATAAGAGTAATTAAGCAAGCTTGAGTAGGCGTAGAAATAAGCTTGAAAAGCTATTGATGAAGCAGTATAATAGTGGTTAATTTCAGCGTATTTGGTTGAATCATTCAATAGTCTTAAAGCATTATTAAGAAATGAATCATCCCACTGGGTGTCATTCAAATATGATATAGTCTCTGAAGTTTTTCCATAGAAATAGTTCCATATCTCCTTGAAGAAATCATTTAAGACCGGCGAGAACATCTCGCCATACTTAACGTCTGGTAGGAAAGCATTGTTGGAATATATCTCGTATGCTTGAAAAACAGTTAATACGGGGCGATATATTTCATCGTTAATCTCCGCAGTTGACGGGCCAATCACTAATTTAAGCCCTGAAAGACGCGCTGCCTCGGTCTTCTGGGGAATCCCCCCTACTCTACCCACAACTCCTCCAGGGCCTATTATTCCAGTAGCTGATTTAAGGGAATCGATTGATTCATTTTTAAAGAGCGAAATTGAGAACAGCAAGAAGAGGAGGCTGGCACTTGTTCCCTCGACTTGTGTGATCCCATGAACTGAGATAGTGTAATCATACTTCCTATAGTCTTCCCCCGTTAGAAGAGAAGAATAAAGCAGTGCTAGCTTGAAGGAAATAATAGTATCTTGTGCAAAGGCGTTTGAAGGTACCACGGTTATTGCCCCCCTTCCAGGTGAATAGATTGTAATGAAGACATCGATAGTCTTCCCTCGTCCATCATTATCAATTGCCAGTAGACTCAGCCTATGCGTTGACCTAATAGTGGACTCGCTTTCAAAGAACCCTGCTGAAGACCCTATTGCAAATATAAAAAGGAGTACTAGGGAGATATTTTTCAAACAATACACCTCCTACTATTCAGCGTAACACTGAACAATCACTGCGTTAGCTCATAATTGCCGGGTTATCATCACCTTTTAATAATAATCAAATATGGGGTTTAATAATTAACCCCTTTCAAAATAAATAATTCATGGAGTAATAATCATGTCCATGGTTCAACGCGACCTTCATTTTAAGGTTATCGTAGATTTTTTCAAAAAACTAGAGACCACGACAGCTAGAACTCAACTAACGGCGATACTTGTTAATCTTATTAAGCAAACACCCCCCGAAGTAATCGATAAAGTCGTTTACATAATACAAACCAGACTGTGGCCTGATTGGAAAGGATTACCCGAGCTAGGGATAGCTGAAAGATTGTTGATTAAAGCTATATCCTCTGCCACTCATTCTTCAGAGAAAATGGTTGAAGAAGTTTTGAAGTCAAAAGGAGACGCTGGATTAACAGTTGAATTCTTAAAACTGAAAATGGTTGAGAAAGGAAAGGCAACAACTCTGTTCTCCTTCGTCGAGAAGAAGGAAGAGTTAACTGTGAACAAGGTTTACGACGTTCTAACCCGGATAGCGTTGGCGCAGGGTGAGGGAAGCAAGGATTTAAAGATTAGACTTCTCGCTGGATTACTTTCTGAGGCATCTCCCGAGGAAGCTAAGTATATTGTACGATTTGTCGAAGGGAAATTGAGGCTTGGGATTGGAGATGCGACCATAATGGACGCGCTAGCGGTGGTTTACGCGGGATCGGCTTCATTTAGACCTTTGATCGAGCGGGCGTATAACTTGCGGGCGGATCTAGGGGAGGTTGCAAAGATATTGGCAACTAGTGGTGTAGAAGCCATTAAGAATATAACCCCTTCCGTTGGAGTTCCGATTCGTCCAATGCTTGCAGAACGCCTGAGTGATCCTAAGGAGATTTTGGAGAAAGTAGGCAACGAGGCTTTTGTGGAATATAAGTATGATGGTGAGAGAGCTCAGATTCACAAGGATGGAAACAAGGTAATAATATACTCTCGCAGATTGGAGAACATAACTTTTCAATATCCAGATGTAGTTGAAATGGTCTTAAACAACGTCAAGGCGGAAAAGGTGATCATGGAGGGAGAAATAGTCGCTTACGATCCAGCGACGGGCGAGTTGAAACCATTCCAGGAGCTAATGCATAGGAAGAGAAAATATGATATTCATCTAGCCGTTAAGGAAAATCCGGTAAAAGTATTCTTATTCGACCTGTTATTTGAAGATGGCGTTGACTACACTGTGAAAAAATTAATTGAAAGGAGGAAAAAGCTGGAAGAAATAATTCAACAGACCGATGAGTTCAGAATAGCAGAGTACATAAGAACCTCGGACCCAGCCGAGCTAGAAAAGTTCTTCCTTCAGGCTATTAGCGAGGGGGCCGAGGGCGTTATGGTGAAAGCCCTGCATGAAGCATCAATCTACCAGGCAGGAACGAGGGGATGGCTCTGGATAAAGTTTAAACGAGACTATAGAAGTGAAATGGTCGATACCGTTGACCTTGTGGTAGTCGGAGCTTTCTATGGACGAGGTAGAAGAGGCGGGAAATTCGGCACACTGCTCATGGCATCATACAATCCGAGTAACGATACATTTGAAACAGTGTGTAAAGTAGGCTCAGGCTTCACGGATGAAGACTTAGAAAAAATACCTGAGCTAATAAAACCGTACATTAAGGATAGAAAACCATTGAGGGTAGTGGCCAAAGTCGAACCAGACGTATGGGTTGAACCGGCCCTTGTCGCAGAAATCATAGGTGCAGAGTTAACCCTTTCTCCAGTGCACACTTGCGCGTATGGAAGGTTAAAAAGCGATGCCGGAGTCTCGATCAGGTTCCCCAGATTCATCCGATGGAGAGATGATAAAGGACCAGAAGATGCTACGACAAGCGATGAATTGATTGAAATGTACAAGATGCAGTTGAAGAGGATAAGCGAGAAGCCTATGGCGCCTGGAGAAGAAAAGTAAGTTCCTCTGTCTCGAGCCCCCGCTTCATCCCCTCCCAATCCAGGGAGCGTTAGCGGAGTGTCGCGGGTCATCTGATTTTTATGCATTCATGGTTTATTAATCTGCTTTTTATCTAGATTCAGTAAACCTAGGTGAGACAGTTGCCCTCTACTATCGTTTTTGCTGGAATGGCTGGAAGTGGTAAAACAAGCATCGTGGCTGAATACTCTAGGTGGCTTGCTGAAAACCTTTCTGCAAAAATTGCTACAGTGAACTTGGATCCAGGCGTTGAAGACTTGCCTTACGAGCCTGTATTTGATATAAGAAAGTACTTTACTCTATCATATCTGATGAGGAAATACAGGCTTGGTCCCAACGCGGCTTTTTTAAAATCTGCAGAGGAGATAGAAGCTCTTACCCAAAATATCATGCAGGATGAACCATTCACAGACCTAATGAAATGGGACTATATTCTCATAGATACTCCCGGACAGCTTGAAGCCTTCATCTTCCGACCTGAATCGAGGAAGTTTCTATCAAGAATTTCTCGAAGAAGTAACACGGTCATAGCCTATTTGATCGACTCTTCCATCATTGATAATGTGCCTGATGCTGTTACATCATGGTTCATGTACGTTTTAATTCAACTGAAGACGGGATTGTTAACGGTTCCGATAATAAGTAAGTCCGACGTGGCACGAAACCTCTCAGTGCTTAGAACTCTGATAGAGAACCCCTCTGGGCTAATTGGGAGAGAGATGACTCATGGGCTTCAAGCCGAGTTGCTTCCAGAACTGATCAACATTGCCGAGAAGACTAGAGGGGCATTGAGAGCCGTATTGGTCTCAATATACGATGAAAGCAGTTTAAAGAACCTGAATGATTTACTTCACGAGGCATTCTGCGTGTGCGGGGATTTAACTTGAAAATATTTTATAAGCAACTAGGATTATTTTGACTCGTTAGTGCACAACAAGAAACGTTACATTTTCAAAAGGCGGAGGATAATGGATAATTTATACATCGACCCTGTGGCCGCATTCTTCATGTTTACATATGGATTTATACTCATCTTCGCGGGGAAAACTGTAATCAAATTAATGGTTGGGGTCGGATTCGGGGCATTTCTCGGGGCTGTAGGATTTGTCATCGCATCTATTATCTCGGGTCCAGGGGGCGGCCTAATAGTTTTCCTATTAATGTTCATCATCGGTGTTGTGGTTGGATGGTGGATATTCAAAGCATCTCTAAGCTTCCTATCAGGTATTACTATGTGGTATCTTTTAACCAGCCTTATGGGTATCGCGAAATTTTCATCGATTTCTATTCTAATTTTAATGGTGATAATTATTTTAGCTTACATGCTGATTGAGCATGCAATAACCGGTGTGGCAATACTGGTAGGGGCAACCCTAGTATATGTATCTTTAGAATCGTGGATTGGAGCAATACCTTCATTGATTGCCACAGGCTTCTTGGTCATGTTTAGAATCGTATGGCTTTTCGAGTCGAAGGGTGTCATATAGTGGGGTTATATCATCCCAGAACAGCTGTGAGCAAATACTACTCCATACTGTTTTCTCTTCCGCACTGGAAGTTAATAACTTTAATTATGATATTTCTACTCTCATTAACCGTAGTCTTGTTGGGAAAGGGTTCGGTCCCGTTTATTCTTAATACGGTATTCGTTTTACTCACCCTGGTCATGTATCGTAAAATTCACGGGAGAACCGTATTCTGGAAGCTGAAGAGGATAACGGGAATGTCTCTTACTATACTCATTTACTCCATACTGTATTATGTTTTATCCAGGGATTGGAGACTCTCATCGGTTTCTTCGGCAATATTGTTCATTATTGTCCTCCAAGGCTTGGATGGAACTTCTTGGTGGCGTTACATCATAGGGATCCTGCCCTCTTTCCTCACTGTAATTGTTTATGAGAATATTGTTTCCTCAACAGAGATGTTTGATGTAATATATCCTTTAATCATGAGCTATTCGATAATAATATTGTTAAATATCCTAGTCTATGCAATAATGGGTAGGCGGCAAATAAACGGGTTTAAGGCCCCCGATATTGGCTCCTTATTCTTGCAGAACTGGCTCAATGGTTCGAGAGAAATAGAAGAGGTCTTCGAGAGGTTGGGAGTCTTCTCTAACGTATCAACATATGTTGTTAAATCAAACGGTTTTGCCTTAATTTATACCGATCTTCATTACGGCCCCTTCTCGAATACCGGAAGTAGTCAATTACCCATGCTTGTTAGAGAGGATTGTGTGAAGGTCGGATTAGACGTCTTCTTGCTCCACGGATTCGGCTCACACGATAGGAACATTGCATCTTCAAAATACATGAAGGACTATTTGAGACAACTAACTCCTTTGTTGTTTGAAAATTGCAGTACATTTTTGAAGTACCATGGCGCCTTCAAAAACAAGTTTGAGAATAACTGGGAAGTGACCGGGATAGTTTTCGATAAGGTATCATTCTTAATAGTGTCCCGACCGCTAATGGGAATAGATGACCTACCATACGAGTTTCAAACAGAGTACGGTTTAAAGGCTAAGGAGTATGGTCTAGGAGATTTAATCCTTATCGACGCCCATAATTGGGAGAGGCAGGAAGAAATAGATCTTCATGGTTTAAGAAAAGCTCTCGACGAGTCTCTAAGCATCGTTAAGGAACTCAGAGCTAGGGAACCCGAAGACACCTTTGTAAAACATCATTGTTTTACGACACAAGCTCCAGGTCTCATAAAAGGCGAGGTATGTATCCTTCAAATTCGAGGTGTGACTCATGAAAAAGTAGTTCTTCTCTTGTTGCGGGGAAATAACATGGCGCCCGGCTTGCGCGACACTCTTCTCGGATTATTAAGGAATAAGCTTGGTAATGACGCGATAATAGAAGTGTTAACTAATGATGAACACACTGAAACCGGTGTCAGGGCCAACATCACTTATATCCCAGTTCATAACAGTGAGCAACTTACGAGAGATTTGAGTGAACATATCGACCGTTTTAATGGTTTAAAGGAGGATCTAGGGATTTGTTTAAAAAAGGGAAGGATGAACGTTAAACTGATGGGAGACGCCGCTATCCTTCTTGAGAAAATACTTAGAGAATCTTATGTTGAATCAGCAGTCCTACTAGTCTCTTACGCCTTCCTAACTCCATGGATTGTTAAATTCCTGTGGAATTTGATGGGATTTTAGACTTTTTTAAACCCGGGGTTTATAAATAAATTCAATGGGTGTTTGATATGAGTAAAGAAACTGTTTTGAAGCCTAGTTATAAAATTGAGAATATTGTGGCCACCGTCATATTGGAACACGAGCTTGATCTCGAACTCATAGAGACCCGGATTCCAGCCATCACTTATAAACCCGATCAATTTCCCGGCTTAATATTTAGACTAGACAAGCCTAAAACAACTGCATTGATTTTCAAATCGGGTAAGATGGTTGTCACTGGGGCCAAAAGTACTCAGCAATTGATAGAAGCAGTAAAGAGAATGATTAAAGTCTTATTAAAGTACAGTATCAAAGTCACCGGGAAACCCAGGATACAGATACAAAATATCGTTGCGAGCGGGGACATCGGAGCATACGTTCACTTGGAGAAAGCCGCTTATCTTCTTGAGGACAGCATGTATGAACCCGAGCAGTTTCCCGGGCTTATTCATAGAATGAGAGGACCCAGAGTTGTTCTCTTAATCTTTAGTAGTGGAAAAATGGTCATAACTGGGGCAAAGGAGGAATCTGAAGTAGAAAAAGCTGTTGTGAATATTGGCAAACAATTATTAGAGCTTGGATGTATAGCTGGAGCGAGAGAGGAAATATAAGTGGTTAAATAAACATGTGTTTTTAGTGATGAAGTGGGCAGCCTCATGGACCCGGAAAGGGATGATGACCTTACAGCTCACTCTGATCATTCATTTTCCAGGATGGTGCCTGGTATCATTATACTTATGGACTTGGATGGCTTCAAAGAGTATACTATGAGCAGGGGACTAGATCAATATACTCCAAACCTTGTAACTGGCGAGTTAACTAGATTAGTAGAGTCCTTTGCTATAAAATACAATAGTGTGATCGTGTATGGGTTAGACTATGAAAGAGGCACTGAAGAAGCTTTAATAGAGATACCTTTCGGGTGTGAGCAAGTCTCGCGTATAATTGAAGATTTGAGGATGATAAAGGAGATAATCAACACCATGGGGGTTGGGATAACAATAGTAGTAATCGGAGACTACGTGATAGCCAGACCAGCACGTGATAGGCGTGAGGCCTATTTTGCAACTTTAGGTAGGAAAAAAGCAGTTAGAATAATAAAGCGTTTGAAGAAAAAAGGAGGCAATACCATTTACGTAGAATGTTAAACGTATTCTTCAACTTTAACGGGACGATATCCAACATAGTCCAAGAATCGCAGCCTCTTTGGTATCGGAGGATGAGTGCTCATTATCTCCTTAAACCCGGATTCTTCCTTTTTCTTCAATTCTTCAATGGCTTGATCAACATCGACATTAAAGTCTCTCGGGGGAGGAATATAATGGTAAAATGGATTCGCGAATGCTTCGCTCAAAGCATAGATAAAGAGGGCTTTTAATTTACTATTGGATAACCGTTCGTATCCAACATCGTTGTACTCGTAGTAAAGGTGTAGCTTAGCCAGTGCGCGTTGCATGTTTCTCGGTGAAGACACTTTGGCCCCGTGAGCATCAGCATAGTACTCCCTTAGCCTGCTGAAGGCCAATACTAGGATCTGCACAATGAAACTCAAAATTACCGCGGCTATTCCAATAAGAATGAAAAATACTCCACCATTGCTTCTACGGTCTCTGGATAGTCTTGAAGCACCGCTTATTATGCCCAGTCTTATGAGCATTACCCCCAAGTAGTATATTATACTTGGGAATATTCCCATGAAGAGCATTATCGCATTATCTCTGTGTTTGTGGTGTCCCAGTTCATGCCCTATTACGGCCTCCAACTCCTCCCTGTTAGTGATCCTAAGCATCTCTGATGATACTGCTACATACTTCCCAAAGATTGGATTTCCATATGCGAAAGCGTTTGGAGGACCTCTGACCACTACTGCTTTGGGTGGCTTCTTGAAGCCAGCTTTTCCAGCGACTCTGTTGACAATCTCTTGGAGCTGATTATCCGGTGTTGCTCTGTATGCTAAATTTATCATTAGCGGGGAAAACAGATATGAGAATACGTTTATGATTAATATAAACAATGCCAGTCCAATTATGAACGCGGCTGTCACTATTGTGCCTAGGACATCAGCCAATGCTATCGAAATCAGGGCCAATCCCGCAACACCCGTGAAAACCGCTATGAAACCTGCAAGATACATCGACGTATATAATGAGAATTTGTTAGTCAACCTCCTAGCCACCTTAGGTGCGATTAGTCCAGCTAGCAACATTAGCGCTACAAATCCTATGGCATATGCAATAATCATTGCCAAGAATAGTGGTACATCATAAAACAACATCCACATAACCTTCACCGAGATGGATTAATTCGTCAGGACTTTATAAATGTGAAAAGCGTGATCATCAGAGTGTTGAAAGTTTTCTTGTAGTGATTGTAAAGGGTATGGAACAACCATAATACTGGATTCAACGAATAAAAATGTTCATTAATAAGTCGAAAATATTGACTCAATATAGGGAACAATCATCGTTGGTGTAGTAAATGATTAAGTATTTCTGGGCTAATGACGTTTCCGACATGATTAAAGATATCGTATCCACTCTCCAGCCCGAACTCCAACATATTGATCTCAAACGAATCGTGGCAGTGAGATCAGTAGGTAGTAAATCTAGAGCGATTGCGCGGGTCCACGGGTTTCCACGAATCTATTCATTTGTATTAGGGGTCGAACCAATATATGTGATCGAGGTCATCTCGGAGGGGTTTGATAACCTACCAGTTGGCGAGAAAGTTAAAGTACTAATACATGAACTTTTACATGTTCCGCGAAACCTTAAGGGAGGCCTTAGGCCACATGGTAGGTTAGTTAATGGTAGAGAAGTATTACGCCTCTACAGGATATTTATTGAAAGGAAATCCCGTAAGTCTTGATTATCGAATATTATTTAAGACCGTGTTAGCGATATATTAATTGATGCTGATGCCGACATAATCTGACAATTTTGATGATGGGTCGATTGTCTGAGTTTCACTCATACATACAGAATAACATTGTTGTCTCTAAATCTGCGAACTCTATTATGCCGAACTCTCTCTCCCCGAAATTAATCCTATCGATTCGAACTAGGGGCGAGTCGATGACTGAAGAGAATTGATCCACCATTTCGCTGTTTTTCTCTAACTCAACCCAGAGAATCACCCTTGATTTATGAAGAAGTCTTGATTTTTTCACATAGGGTGATAAGTAATTCGCGGGATCAGGTGTAACAAGAGTGCCCGGGTGATATGGACCGGTAGCTGGTTGAATTACGATCCATTTCCCATGATCTATCGGGATTTTTTGGAAAACTGGGTATCTTCGTCCACCGAAGCACCTAATGCTAGGGTGTTCATGTCCAATAATTATGATGTCATGTTCATCTATGGGGAAATACTCGTGGCCGTGGGTTATGAATAAACGGGTTCCGTTCATATTTAAGCTTAAGGCGTTGTAAATTCGTCCACCTTCCTCTAAAACTATCTTTTTAATGAAATTATCGTGATTTCCTCTTATCAAAACAACTTCATCTATGTCAGCATTCCTCAGATACCTGATGAGTTCGCGGACCTCTGATTTTTCCTGTCTTAACAACCTATCAAAAGCATGTTTCAAGTCACCGTTTATGATTACACGATCAACCTTGACACGTGTTAGAACATTCTCCAAAGTTTCTATGATTTTCTTAAATTGAACACGTGGGAGAAACATGGCGGAGTAGCTACTTCCACCCCTCAAAGTATAGTCCAATCCTCGCGCTACTGCCTCCTCGAAACCCAGGTGTAAATCAGCCATTATTAAAGTCCTTGAATCGGAAGTGTAAAGAAACGATGTTCCAGGTATAATGAAAATTTCTAAGCCACTATTTTCCTGGAACAACCTTCTAAGCAATCATCCACCACCATTTAAGAAAAGAGTAGCGGGCCCGCCGGGATTTGAACCCGGGACCTACGGGTTAAGAGCCCGCCGCTCTACCAGGCTGAGCTACGGGCCCCAAGCTTCTCTAATATGCAAGGTGCTTTTATATTTATTTTTCGGTTCTTAAGCTGATTTTAACAGCAACGTATTGAATCAATAGCACGGTTCCAATGATCAGTACGATTAGTGATGCAATAGAGAATTCAGTGAAAGGCATCGATGGGATTTCGAGCGTGAAAGACAATCTTACTAGGGTTCCATTAGATGACAATCTAATCACGTTATATTGTAGATTGGTTCCGTTTAAGTGGAATGTTTTCAACTCATCAGGGTTCAGGATAACATGGTAAAGCAATGTCTCGTTGGAGAAAACCATTATCTCAACGGATGCCCCTCCCTCGTTTGTAATGGAAATGGTCGCGCCTCTAGCTTCTGAGATGATGTTTTCTCGAAGAAGAAGCGAAAGTGTATAGTACGAGGTTTCGTTAACGTAAATAATTTTCTCTCTCTCAACCATTTGGACAGTCTCGAGGCTCCCAATTAGTGAAAAAATAATCGACAATACCAGAAGGAAAATGGAAAGTACCAGCAAGCCTCTAGGTGTTAACTGCAAAATACTCACCGATTTAAATTACTTTGGAAACATCATATTAATAATGTGAGACGTTGCCGTCTAAGGAGAAACCGCGAAATAGAAAATTGACTGAGTTTTTCAAACAGTCAGAAAAAAATATTGATGAGAGTCGCGCCCCCCAGAAGAAAGAAGAGCCACAAACGCACTCCAATGTGGAAGACGATATAGTAAAACATGTTTTAAGCCTACTGGATGCTCATAGCAAGCAATTGAAAACTCGGGAAACCAGCGGCAAGAAAGAGCCCTCATTAGAAAGCCAGAGCAAGGAACTTCTGCATGGATTAGAGAGTGATATCCTCGACAAGGTTCTCGAGGAAGATATAAAACCTATTGAATGTGATAACAAAGGAGTCTGTCTTGATGGACTGAAGGTTGGGGAAATTTTTACTGACAAATACGGGGTTAAGAGACAAAGAGGTTACGTGAACACGACGAGGCTCCCGGTTTACCTAGACGTTATTGTTGAAGAAGGGGTTGTCTCCCCTCTTTTATCGAAGTCATACTCGATACAGACGAGTAGGAATGCCGTGGCTATTGTTCCAGAGGATTTTATATGCGAATTACAGCAGAGGTACGGAGTAATTCTAAAGGGTTTTGAGAAATGTACAGGAGAGAAGGTTTCATCCATATTCGAGAAAAAAAGGGGAAGAGCTAGCGGGCAAAAATAGTTTCAGTGTATCGGGGTCTTGTAGTAAGTTTTTCCTTCTTCAATATCCGTCATTAAACGAGGGGTCCTTTTTCTACGCCTTTTCTTACCGGTTCTCGGTTCCCACTTCATTCCCGGTAAGCCAAGGCTTCCATCAGGATACTCCATTATTAGCTTTAACGCTAATAGATGGTTAACGGCTTTTCTCACTCTATCCTCTCCCGCAATTCCACTGAACTCTCTTACCAGTTCGTCGAAGAATAATGGTCTTCCCTTTGTTTTTATTGCGTTCAATACCATGTCTGGGAGCTCGCTATCTCTTGGAGCTATCTCGACGACGAGGTCGATGTCCTCGTACACTATTTTCCCTCTAACCATAATATCACCCTGTATAAGATAGTGGGAATTCAAATATTTAAACTTTTATAATCACTAAATCCCACTAATCAAAGAAAATATTCATTAACCACCGGGTCACATACTTAGAAATCGCGTGGTGCTGATGCATCCAGTCCTAGCTAGGAAAGGAGAAACTGTTCTATTAATGGGGAACGAGGCGATAGCGAGAGGCGCACTTGAAGCCGGGATATGTCTCGCCGCAGCATATCCTGGAACGCCATCGACAGAAATCGTTGAGACATTAGCAGAGGTTGCACAATACACCAAGACATACGTGGAGTGGAGTGTTAACGAGAAAGTGGCTTTCGAAACTGCGTATGCGGCCGCTATATCTGGAGTTAGGAGCTTAACTGCGATGAAACACGTTGGATTAAACGTGGCGGCCGATATATTAATGAGTAGCGCATATGCTGGTGTAAAGGCTGGGTTTGTAATAATTTCAGCGGATGATCCGGGGCATCATAGTAGTCAGAACGAGCAAGATAATAGGTGGTATGGATTCATATCGCATATTCCCGTTATCGAGCCTAGCAGTGCTCGTGAGGCATACTTCTACGTGAAAGAAGCATTCAAATTAAGTGAAAGATACGGTCATCCAGTAATTCTGAGGTCTACGACAAGGATAAGTCACACGCGGCAACCTATCCTACTCGAGGAGGATATTCCCATTGAGAAGGCATGTAAAGGTTCTTTCGAAAGAGTTATTGAAAGATGGGTTCTAGTCCCAGGACACGCGAGAAAATTAAAGTCAAAGCTGATGGAGATTTGGAGAAAAATTCAAATGGAGACCAGTGAACCCTTTGTAAAAATCATAAACCCGGGTATGAAGACCGTAGTAATAGCAAGCGGGATCGCTTATTCACACGTTAGTGAGGTGTTGAATCTCACAGGTCTTGACGATAAAATCACTGTTGTGAAAGTAAATATGCCTGTTCCGTTGCCAAGGAAACCAATAGAGGAGGTCTTGAGTACAGCTGAAAAAGTCTTGGTTGTCGAGGAACTTGATCCCATTGTAGAAGATCAAGTTAAAAGGATATCCTTAGAGATTGGCTCGACTAGTAAGATATTTGGAAAAGAATACGTCCCGTTAAACGATGAATTATCGGTCCAAGCCGTCTATGATGCAATATGTAAGTTCTTAGGATCATGTTCGCCCCAGAGATGGGAGTCGATCGGCGACATAAAAACAGACCCTCCCATCCCTCCAAGACCCCCTGTTTTGTGCCCCGGCTGTCCCCATCGAAGTAGCTATTATATTTTGAAGACCAGTCTTAACAGAGCTGGTTTCAGGAACGTTATATACACGGGAGACATTGGGTGCTACACCCTGGGTTATCAAAAACCCTTTGAAACTCAAATGACAAGCTTCGAAATGGGAGGTGCGATAGGTATAGGGCACGGACTCAGTAAGGTCGTCGACGAATTAGTCATTGCAATAGTAGGTGATTCAACATTCTATCATGCAGGAATTCCAGGAGTTGTAAATCTCGTCTTCAACAAGGGAAGAGCCATTCCTGTAGTATTGGATAACTCGGTTACTGCGATGACAGGACACCAGCCGCATCCCGGAAGCGGATACACCGCCACAGGAGAAGCTACTGCTAAAATACTGCCTGAGGATGTTTTGAAAGCCGTGGGCTTTGAGACCTATGTAATTAATCCGTTAAGAGTCAAGGAGTCTGTGGCTACACTGCAGAAGGCGCTGGAGGAGTTTAAGAAGGGAAAGAACATTGCCATAGTTTCAAGAGCCCGGTGCGCCTTAGAAGTAATGAGGGATGCTAGGAGATCCCGCGTTGTCTTACCCGTATATAGAGTTGATCCCGAGAAGTGCACAGCCTGTCAAGCATGCGTCAACTTAGCGGCCTGCCCAGCCCTCGTAGTAGACCCTAATACTCGGAAGCCAGTCATAGTCGAAGACTTGTGCGCTGGATGTGGCCTCTGCGCTAGCATTTGTCCCTACAAGGCTATCCAGGTTTCCAACACGCCTTCAAGTGAGTGGGAAAAACTATGGTGAGGTGGGGATCATGAAGGAGAGGTTCAATCTCATCTTATCTGGGGTGGGTGGACAAGGATTAATTACTCTTGGGAGGTTGATAGGAAGGGCTTGTATACTAGCGGGGAGAAATGTTACAATCGCTGAAGTACATGGAATGAGTCAGAGAGGGGGAAGCGTGGTTGTTCACGTCAGAATTGGAGAGGGAGAATCACCAATTATACCTAGTGGAGCGGCTCACCATATAATTGCGATGGAGATACTGGAAGCAGGGAGAACGGCGAGGTATGCGAACAAAGATACGGTTATGGTTGTAAACGATTTAATTCTCCCCCCACCGCTTGTGAAATATCCTAGTAGAGAGGTTGTTGTCGAGAGTTTAAGGAGCAAGATTGGAAAATTCTACCTGTACAATGCTGAAGAAGTGAGCAAGGAGATCACAGGTTCCCCAATATCATCCAATATAGCTCTCCTTGGCTTCTCACTATCCGTAAACCCGTTATTTGAAGAATTGATTAAGAAAGCAGACATCGAGAGAGCCATTGAAGATATGTTTAAAGGTAAGTCGGCTGAATTGAATAAAGAGATTCTACATAGATCATACGAAGCTGGGAGGAGTAGACTTGGAGGATAAAAAGGCGGTGATTTTGGGAAAAATCGAAGAGGCCATTGATTTGATAGATAAGCTAGAATCAATACTTTCACGGATTCGCGTAGGAGACCCCATTTCATCTGGAAGTCTGTACCAGATTTATGAAACTATCGTTATTTTACGAGAGAAAATCATCGAGATTAGAGAATTAACTTGAATTCTCCTCATCTTTTTTCAATTATTGTTTTCCATGCGATACGGATTATATGTGTATACTATGTCTAGCCTCGCTGGAAGGATCTTCTCGATATAAGTATTCGGTGAATTGAAGACTATTTTAGACGATTTAGATAAGACTTTTACATTGGAGAGTTTTGACAACCACAACTCTTCCGTGTTCAATATGTTGACATGTGTTTTTGCCAGGTAGGACTTGCGCGAGTTGACCTCGTTAATCCACACGTGACCCTTCCCCCCCACGGATATGAGGTTTATGCAGTAAGCATTTTCCACTATTAAAATGTTCCCTGTTCCTATTAATAAGCAGTTTTCACCGGCTAAGAAGGAGACCCTTCCTTTTCCAGCTATGATAACATCTCTTCCGATGATTAATTTCGCATTAACAAATCCTTTAACAAATACTTCTCCGCAACTTATAATGTGATCATTAAACCCGTTCAAATAATACGTTGCTTCGCATATCATCGGTTCGTTTTTCTGCATATTTATCAACACGTCTTTTATAAGACATAAGTGCAGGTTTAATAAAAAATATTGTAATGGTGTTTTGCGGAGATAGAGTCTTATGGAATTACTCGGGATTGATACATCTGTAGTGGAGAAAGTTGCCAGGATCCTGAGCAGGAATAGGAGCGAGCTCCAAAGAATGAATATCTACGATAATAGGTTTTACCCTGACAGCAACGAGGACTTGGAAAACATTCTCCGGTACTTCTTAGTCATGGTGGCAATGGATCATCGGTTGAGCAGACCTGGAAAAGTATATTATGCATGCCTTGAAGACGGTTGCTACAAAGGAGCAGATTTGTTATATAGGCTTGGAAAGAAAAAGTTTGACGAGTCCCCGGATTTTTACAACCCGGAAAAACTATCGCAAATAAGGCTCGAAGAAGTTGAAAAATGGTTAAGCGTGGGTGAAGCCCGACCGGTTGATTTAGAGCTGCGAACGTTTCTCTTAAAAGACTTGGGTTTAAAAGTTTTGAAAATATTCGAAGGAAGTGTTTCATCCATAATTAATTCCGTGAATAATAGGCTTCATGGGGACGGAGTTAACCCGGGATTGGTAGAACTGCTTAAATTATTCACAGCATATCAAGATCCGGTTGAGAAAAAATCTATGCTCCTAGCTAAGTTTCTATTCATGCGTGACATTTTCAAACCCGTTGATAAGCCGTATATCCCTGTTGATAATCATCTAACCCGGATAGCCTTGAGAACGGGCCTCGTGGTTTTGTCTGGACGTTTATGGAATAAGATAGTAAATAAGATAGAAGCCTCGCCCGAAGAGGATGTAATGATTCGTTTAGTGGTTAGGGAAGCGTATAGTTACCTCTCGGAGAAGAGTGGTGTAAGTACTTGGGAACTTGATGATCATTTTTGGAATCATGGACGGAACATATGCCTTCGCGACGAGAAACCGCTTTGCGAGAAGTGCATGTTCAAAGGTGTATGTCGAGCCCGAAGAAATAACGCATTCATGGTGGTTGAACACTTGTATTTTAACACTTGGTTTTACTAGGGGTTGAGGAGCGATGTCTGAAAGAGACATTAGAGAATTGTTGGCTTTGAACAACATTGAGAAATTAATAATGGAGTATTTTCTCAGGAATATAAGTGTTGGGGAAATAATAGCGATTCTCGACCTGAGGGAGGAGGTTAAGAAGAGGATTAAGACAGGAGAGTTACAGTACTCGGATACGGATGACGCGGTTATAGAGAGAGAACTGTTAACCATAATAACTAGCCTAATTAGACGCGGATTTCTTGAATACAATATGGGTGTTTTCAACTTGGCTGAATGGATAAGGGAGTATCTTAGAAAGAAGTATAAATCGTTGGAGACTGGCGTGTCCAAAAGCCTTGAGAAAATCGTTAGCGACTAGGTTTTTTAGCAATGTATCCCTGAGACCTATGATCAAAAAACAGTACTATGAATCCGGCCGTTTCCAATCTGTTTTTAATCCCTTTTAATATACTGTAATTGCTCTTCAAACCCGGGACTCCGGTGTAATGATATAGAGTCCCACCGGGTTTCAATATTCTGAAGAACTCGCGATACAGTTCAAACCCGTACAGATCCCCAGTTGAAGAGCTAAACCTTGGAGGATCATGGATTATTTTGTCAAACCGGTTGTCTGGTAGCTCGTGGGCGATTGAGATTACGTCTTCATTGTAGATTGTCACGTTTTCCCTCTTAAGCATTTTACTCCATGGATTCCGTTCGGCGATCCATAGGACATTGGGATCGATTTCAGAGGTTAACACTTTTGATGCTCCTTTTCTCAGAGAGGCTATTGCTGTGTATCCAAGTCCTGTGCAAGTATCGAGTACTATATCGCCCTTCTTAACTCTGGCGGCATGAATTTTCAATACAGCATCTTCCCACGGGTTCAAATCAATTATTCGATGCATATGTATTCCATTTATTTCAATGGTAGGAGGAAGATCAGGACCAACAGCTTTCAGCTTGTAATATCCATTTGCCGAGGCGGTAGTTATTTCGTAAATCTTTCCCTTTTCATATAACACGATTCTATCTTTTTCACTAGGCTGAACTAAGTCGAGGTCTAACTCTACATTATCTATTGTGATTTTCCCATTGGAAACACATACCTTATGGCGTGAGACTCCAAGGTCGAGCGTTGTTTCGAGGCAGTTTTCGAAGGCTTTTAGAAAATCGATCAACCAGCTTGTAAACCAATACCCTTCAACTGGTTGGAACACGTATTCACTCTTCATGGTAGCCGACCATCGACTCTAAGGGTACGAGTCTTAGGTTTGCCGATGTTCTTCCGAGGTCTCTTTTAAGTCTGGATATGGCTTCGGAGTCCCCTTCTGCAATGATTATTAGAAGATAGGAGTCCCCGAGCGGGTGATAGATTAGAGATTTTACAACCTCTCTGTGTTTATCTATAATTTTCGATGAAACAGATTTTTGTGTAACTGATATTAATACTGAGATACATGTGTGTTTTTTCGTTTCAGAATGTAGATTCTCGTGTAAGTATTCGTTTATGGCATTCTCAATAATCTTAGATCTTTCACAACCATGGTCTCTGGCTAACTCATCTACTAGGCTAGCCAGTTCGGTTGAAATACTGATCCCGAATCTTCTCTTCTTACTCATTTTTCCCACCTTTTAAGAACCCCGTGGATCAAACATGTGACAAGAACGACTCCTGTGACCCCGGTTGGACTAAGATTTACCAGTAAGGAGATAAAGAATCCTACACTAGAGGCAAATAGCGACAATGTGATAGATAAGAGAATCAGTTCTTTGCCGCTTCTTGAGTAGAATGAACTGGTGATTGCAGGCAAGAGTATTAAGACATGTTGCAGAATGTATCCGCTGACTCTCAATAACCCAATCGTCGCTAATCCTATTATAGTGTACGTCATTAAATCGTATAGTGTAGTTTTCAATCCAAGTATCTTGAGAGTTACTTCATCAATACCCAGAGAAAGAATTTCAAACAATGATAATGCGAATATTATAGAAATTATGATAGTTACGCCGGCCACGAAGCTCATGTCAGTGTATGTGATCAATAGTGGATCACCAAGAAAAAGAGAGTTCAAATTATATCCTATGGGAAATCTTGTCACTAGGATGTATGCGGCGATAACGCTGAAAGCTGAAGTGGAGGCTACAATTATTGCAGAAGTATTGTTTGGCTCTATTCCCTTCCTTATCATAAATCCTGCTATATGGATAATTGCTAAGCCAATGATCATGGACCATAGAAAGTAATGAATCCTTGTTAATGATTCGATCATTAATCCGATAATAACCGCTAGAAGGCTCGTGTGTGTGGCACTCGAGGCCAGAAACTCGAGCTTTCTGAAATAAACAACAATACTCACTAGGGAGAACGCAAGCCCCATTATCAAGTATGTGAAGACTTTTCTGGGGTCAAAGCTAAGCATAGAGAGAATTGTGAAGAAGATGGTTAGGGCGGTTAATGTTGCGAGTAAAATTGTACCATTATGTTTTTTCACCGCGATCTCCTCTTGATCAATAATCCCATGAGAAAACCCAAAATAGCACCGGTGGAGATACCCGCTAAGGTGTATAACGTGTTCGCAAGCGGGTTGGAGTTTTCCACCTCGCTACGGGGGTTGACATCCAGTGGTTTAACATCTTGCGAGATCAAGCTTATATATCTTGAAACAAAGGAGTTGTTTGTCAGAGGGGATTCAACGTATAAGACTGGTAGACCGTTCTCCAGTGCAATCTCCTCAAGATAAGAAGATATCCTTGATGAGGGAGTCGATAAAACTACCACACCCACTTCCCTGTTCTTCACCAGTTCTTCAATTTTCATCATGTCGGATGGTGCAACATCCAAGTCGTGCTCGACCTTTAATAACTTGATCACCCTAATTCCCATCCATTCAACTGCATACTGTGTTAATGGCGTATCTGCAACAGCTGTGGTATAGTATTTACTTCTATGCATTAATACGTTCTTCAATAAAGTGTCCTGTAATGCTAGATATTTTTCAACATAGCACTCCTTCTTTGATGGGTTCAAGTTCATGAAAGTTTTTGACAAGTTGTACGCGAAAGCTATGTAGTTTAAGGGATCATATAGAATACCATGATAATTAGGTTGGCCAGTATTGGGGTTGCTTAGTATCACGATCCCCTCTATTTGCGTTAATTCAATCAGGATGCTTGACACTTCTCCAGAATTAACTAATTCTTTAATGCTTAGCTCTGCTTGGGTGTGCGCAGTTGATATAATGACGTCAGCATTCTTTAGGGAGGTTATATCATTAGGTGTTAGTGCATAATCATGAGGGTCAACGTTGTTGGGAATCAACCCTCTTACTACGTCGCCAGGGCATGTGAGAAGAGTTATGTCAGGTACTAAACTGGTGAAGGTTGAAACGATTTTTAAACCGTTCTCATCGGCATGTGTTGGGGTTAAGCCTGTTAACCCTATTATTATTAGTGCGATCATAAGTGCTCGCATTAGTATACACACCTATTGTGCATAAAATCTTTAAGGGTTTTTTAAAAATTTTGTGCACAGGGAGGCAGATGAGAATCGCCCTTGATGATTTGACAATTATCCGCGGTGGAAAATTGATCGTTAAAAATCTCACCGCTACCTTCAAGGGTCCGGGCTTGATACAAGTAATAGGTCCTAACGGAGCTGGTAAGACGACATTGTTCCTGACCATACTCGGACTAATTAAACCTGTTAGTGGAAGGATTTATATTAATGATATAGATGCTACGGGCTCTCCGGGAAAATTGAAGAGCATGGTATCGTATCTTCCGCAAAAATTTGAAATTCCTAGAAACCTCCCTATAACTGTCCAGGAATTGATGGAATGTTGCATCAGATTAAATAATCATTGGCCTCGGACTTTCTCAAAGAAGATAGATAGCGAAAAAATAGTTTCGGCATTAAAACTAGTAGGATTGACGGAGGACTTTTGGGATGCGCCTGTTTCAAGCTTATCTGGTGGACAATTTCAACGGGTAATGATCGCGAGGACATTAGCGTTGAACACACCAATGATCATCATGGATGAACCTCTTTCAAACATAGATCCTGAAGGAAAGAAAACGATTGCCGACCTCCTGGGCTCCATCTCTAGGGAGAAGCTTTTGATATTAAGTTCCCACGATCCAATACTTCTCATGCCATATACTTCAAGGATCCTTCTGCTTGGAAACGGTTTGGCCTTCTATGGTCCTCCTCAAGAGGTTCTTGCAAGAGGAGTATTAGGTAAAATCTACGGAGAGTGTTTTATAGAGGCAAGAGACCATGTTCACATCGTCGACTGGCACTAGAGATCAAAGATGGGGGTCAATCTCGATTGTTGCGGCTCCTGGAGGGTGAAGTACTAGCGTACAAGGGTGTTGGATGGGTTGTTAAAGGATATCAACACCCGTCTGGTCACGTAGTGGCATACCCCAGATATGATTTGATTAACGGTAGGAAACTCCATCAATGGGAGTTACAGCGATTAAGCATGAATATTTTGAGCTGGGAGTGCATAAAAAGGGATGTACCCGTTATTCCTGTTAAAGAATCTTTGAAGCTTAGTCGGGGCTTTAACTCACGAATAGGTGTTATTATAGACAGCCTTTCAAGATTGTTGGACAAAGATGAAGAAGAGATAGAGTTGTCTGGTTCATCGTTGTTAAACGACGGCTATAGAGATGTGGATATAATATTGTATCAAAGCGAAGTAGAAACGGCCTCCCTTCTGGAGATACTGATTGAGAAGGATGTTCTAAAGAAAATTAATAATTATTTCCTCATTAGAGAATACGTAGAGAAACATTCGTCCAGAATGAGTCTTGAAAACTATTTGAAATTAAAGCGGAACACGATTCTTCATTTTATGCTTGGAGACTCGCACGTTAATGTTAAACTCATATCATTCTCCAGCGGATTCAATGATTGCTACGATAAAGTAGAGGACCTATCTAGCTACAACGGCTCTTTTAGGGTTTTAAAAAGACTGACAGCCCCCCTTATACCCTCCCGGTATTTAATAGAGATTCAAGGTGAGGAATTGGAGATGGAGACGCTCAGGGAGGTTTACTCGGAGCTAACACCCGGAGACTACTATATTGCAGGAGGAGTAATTGAAGACAGAAGGAATAAAAGGGTACTGGTACCGGATCACGGGGTGATTCTCTCTAAATAATTCATATTAAAGAAAGAAAGGAGATAAAGAAAAAAGGCCTACCTGATTAAATTAGTCTTTTTTACTATCGACCTGATGTAATCGGGAGTAGCAGGAATTTTGTTGAGCATCTTGTTCGAAGTCTTATTCCGTAAGGCGTGTCCTATAGCGTTGACTATCGATGGTGCTATTGCAACTATTGAAGGTTCACCTAGACCTTTTGCGCCAAATGGCCCTCTTATGAAGCCTGCTTCTACGAAGTCGACGTTAATTCTTTCTGGAATGTCGAGACCCGTCGGAATATGATAAGTTGAGAAGGATGTTGTATATACCTGTCCACTCTCGGAGTGTACAGTATCCTCCATCAAGGCATACCCCATTCCTTGGATGTATCCTCCAACGCCGTGATGCTCCGCCCCCGTCCTGTTGACTACTCGTCCAATGTCGTAGACCACGGTAGCTTCTACGACTTTGCAAACGCCTGTTTCGAGATCAACTTCTACGTCACTCACAACGGCTCCAAAAGTGTATGTGAAATATGGATGTCCTGTCCCGGTCTCCTCATGCCATTCTGCTGGAGGAGCCCTGTAGTACCCGTATTCCTGCACAGGAATGCCTTTCCAGAATGTTTGCTCAACGAGCTCTTTCCAAGTGATATAGTGGTCAGGTTGATCTCTACAATACACCTTGGGGGCTTGGATGACGACATCCTCGGGACTGACGCATCCTAACATCTCTGCAGCGAGTTTATTCAGCCTCTGCCTTATCTTGAACGCTGCTACCAGAGTGGCGTTTCCACCCATAGCGGTGGACCTTGATGCAACCGTGGGACCAGCATCTGGCGTTGAAGCGGTATCAGGTGGCTCTATTTTGAAGTAGCTTGGAGGCACCCCGAGTATCTCCGCAGCTATGTTTACCAATCCCTGGATGGCTCCCTGCCCCATATCAGTGAGTCCTGTTCTGAATATTATGCTACCGTCTCTCTGTATAATCAATGAAACTGAAGAAAAGTCGGCTCCCTCCGCACCAATGCTGTTTCCGTGATACATTAGGGCTATTCCGATACCTCTCCTTGAAGCACCCTTTAGAGTACTATACAATTCTCTCTTGCGGCTCCATCCGCTTATCTCTAAGGCTCTCTTAATGGCATCTTCCAGACCAACTCCATGATCCAATAATTGTCCATGAACCGTTCTATCACCCGGCCTCAGAATGTTTTTAAGTCTTAATTCCACAGGATCGATTCCCAACTCCTCGGCTATCAGATCCATTTGCCTTTCAACCGCGAATGTTACTTGTGGATTTCCGAATCCTCTGAAAGCTCCTGCAGGGATCCTGTTAGTGTAGACCACAGCCAAATCTACTCGAGCGTTTTTCAGCTTGTAGGGTCCAGTGCTGTGAACTGTGGCACGCCATCCTACAAACGGCCCGAGACTAGCGTAAGCCCCGGTATCGAGCACTATGTTGGCTTCAACAGCTAGTAGAGTCCCATCCCTACTTGCAGCGTGTTTATACCTCGCTATCATGGGATGGCGCTTAGTGTGGCCGATGATTGACTCTTCCCTGGTGTGAAGAACCACGGCCGTTCTCTTTAATGACAGTGCAGCTAAAGCAGCTTTTGCAGCTATTTCGTTCCCAACGTCTTCGGCTCCTCCAAATCCTCCTCCAAGCGCGGGGGCGATCACCCTAACCATGTTGAAAGGTATGCCCAGGACATTTGAAACCGCCCTTCTCGTGTCGAACGGGCATTGTGTCTTCGCATATATCGTCACGCCTCCATCAGGCTCTGGGATAGCAATCGCTGCCTCGGGCTCTAAGTACGCGTGTTCCTGCATTGGAGTTCTGTAGTCATTTTCAACTATGACTGCGGCCTCGTTGAATGCCTTCTCAATATCTCCCACCCTTATCTTATATCTCGATAATACATCGCTTCCTCTTTCCTCATGTATTAACACGTGTTCCTTCTCGCTGAGAGTATCCAGGTCAATAACTTGTAGCGCATCGGTATATACCGGTAAGGGGTCATAATCGACGTTGACGAGTTCTCCAGCGTCTCTCGCGTTTTCAAGGGACTCCGCGATAACCAGTGCTACTGTGTCTCCAATATACCTTACTTTCTTGTCAGCGAGTAGGGGTTGGTCCGGTAACACGTAGCCCACGTCATTTATCCCGGGTATATCCCTTGCCGTTAGCACTTTCAAGACTCCTGGGTATTTCAGTGCTTCGCCATAATCGATACTCTTGATCCTAGCGTGTGCATATTTCGCGCGAACACTGTAGACGAATACGGGGTTTTTGAACAAGTTTATCATATCGGCAGTGAATAGTGGTTTACCAGAGACTTTCGAAATGGCGTCCCATCTAACGACATGTTTTCCAAGGTAGTTGAAATCCTTCGTTGCTTTATCCTTAGTCTTCATGAAAATTTCTTCGACTATTTCGACATAGTCTGGCTTGCTCATATTATCACCTTCCCACCACTTTCATGTGATATTTTTCTCTAACTTGTTTCTCGTCGAAGTATATCTTGCCCTCCTTGATGTATTTTCCAGCTAGCTTAGCGGCTGCAAAGTAGTAGTGATAGCTTCCGCAACGACATAATACGCTGCTCAACCACTCTTTCACTTCTTCCTGGGAAGGCTCAGGGTTAGAATCTAACAAAGCCTTAGTCATCATTATGAATCCTGGAGTACAGAAACCGCATTGAACACCTCTCGTTTCAATGAAAGCGACCTGAATCGCGTGAAGCTTTCCCTCAGGAGCCAAGCCCTCCAGCGTTGTTACTTCAGCCCCATCTAGAGTAGACGTCAGGGTGAGGCAAGAGTGCCGTGGTAACCCATTAACTAACACGATACAAGTACCGCACTCGCCGCGTCCACACCCCTCTTTCACGCTGACTAGGCCAAGCCTATATCTGAGGGTATCTACAAGTCTTTCGTGAGCCGGCACTTCTAATTCATAATTTTTACCATTGACTTTTAAATTCACCTTTAAATTCATACTCAACTCATATCACCCCTCTCTCTATGCGTGTTTTCGATCTCAAGAGCCCTCTTTTCAAAGAAACTTTTGACATGTCTAAACGATATTCAGCACTCGTCCACCAATCGCTTATCCTCTTCATGCTCGCTGGGAGGACTTCCTCCGAGGCTTTTTCAATGATCTCCTCGGAGAATTCTCTATTCCTTAGGAAATCTTCAACTTCTTTGAGCCTAGCTGGGATCCTCTTGTCTCTTACCATGTCGAACGCTATCTTTACATCTCGAATTCTACTACCATCGAGGCTTAAGTAGCATGCCCCTGTGACTATTCCCGCGATGAGCAACTCTCTCCTGTCGAATTTTATGAAACTACTACTGGTTCTATCCGGCGGGTTTGGGAACTCTACCTCCACAATGAGTTCATCAGGTTGCAGACGTATATTTCTCTTATCAACTATGAAATGCTCAAGTGGGATGACGCGCTCGCCCTTCACACTGATAACCCTTACGCTTGCATCGTAAGCTAACAACAGGGTTATGTAATCGCTGTACTGAGTTGCGGCCGCTATGTTGCCCCCTATTGTTGCTGAGAACCTAATGGCAAACGTTCCAAACTTTCTCCACGTATCAACGAATCCCGCAAACCTCACGTCTTTATGGAGAAAGGTTTTGCTGAGCTCGTACAGAGTAGTTGTGGCCCCAATTTTAACAACCTCTCCCTCGACTTTAACGTATGAGAGTTGATTCTTCAATGGGCTAAGATCTAGGAGGTATTTAGGAGTAGGTATTTTCTTATCCCTCAGTAATACTAGAAGTTCTGTTCCACCCGCAATAGGTCTTACTTCGGGGGCGTTTTTCGACAAGAACTCGAGGGCGTCGTCAAGGGATTTCGGCCTATATAATCCGAATATTAGAACTCACCTCTCAGCGGGATAAAGTTATCCACGAGTGGGTTAAAAAATCTTAAATATATATTCAATTAATACTTATCGTATAATCCGTATGTGGACATTAAGAAACACTTTTATATCAACTTATTCATACTCGTGAGCGAAGGGTGTCAATATGAAAGTGTGTAATAACATGGTGGAGTGTATAGGTAATACTCCAATCATAAAGCTATCCAGGGTGATTCCAGAAGGATTTCAGCCAGAGATATGGGCGAAGATGGAATTCACTAATCCGACGGGAAGTGTAAAAGATAGGATGGCGTATTACATGATCAAGAGAGCGATGGAGAAAGGAGAGTTAAAGCCAGGTATGACCCTGGTAGTTCCTACAACAGGAAACACGGGAATAGCGTTCTCGGCCTTAGCAAGCGTACTCGGCTTTAAAGTACTAATAGTTATCCCGGAGGAAATGAGTGCTGAAAGATTTATGCTAATGAGACTGTTTGGCGCCGAGTTTTATTTCACCCCTGGTGGAGAGAGCGATGCTGATAAAGCTCTTGACATAGCCAGGAAACTTGCGTCGGAAAACCCGGATAAGTACTACTTCTTCGACCAATGGGGCGATGAAGCAAACATCGAGGCTCATTATGAGACGACGGGGAAGGAAATCCTCCAGCAGGTAGGTTGTCCTAAGGCGTTTGTAGCTGAGGTGGGTACTGGTGGAACATTAATGGGGATTGCTAAAAGATTGAAAGAAGAGTGTAGGGACGTTATTGTGGCCGGAGCAGAGCCGGCAGAATGCCCTGTGGCAGCCGAATGGTTCAAAACTGGAAAACCGGGTCCATGGGGTAGGCATGAAATAGAAGGTGTTGGAGACGGATTCATACCTGAAATCGTAATGAGGTATAAAGGGTTGCTTGACGATTTCGTCACAGTCACTAGCGAAGAGGCAATAATGATGGCTAGGAAAATCGCGAGGAACGAAGGGCTTCCGGTAGGAATAAGTAGTGGAGCCAACGTCGTAGCTGCAATCAAACTTGCCGAGTCTCATAGATTGGGAAGAGGGGATAAAGTAGTTACGATTTTACCAGATTATGCTGCTAGATATTTTAGTACTAGATTATTCAAGAAGCAGAGAGAGACAACGAGTAAGAGGCAGATTCTCGAAGAGTTGGATATTTAGTAGGAATAGTTTTTAATAAGTACTTTCATTTTTTCATTTATATTTCAATTGATTATTTGTACACACTTTTAAAAGTATATACATATATATGAATACAATTGAGGTTTTAAAGATGAATTTTCACGTAAATACGCTTCAGGCAAATAGGAAAAGGTATTTGCTTGAAACAACCACGTATAATTTTGCCATCAATATTTCACTGGGAATAAGCAACGCCTTACTGATACGCCTCCTTTCTTATGGAGTAACTGAATTAGGAATCATAACATTTACGAGAATCCTTGCTTACGCCGTAAGCCAAGTTCCTGCAGCCTTCCTCGTCGAGCGTTTTCGCAGAAAAAGGAAAATGCTGTGGACTGTTTTCGGAGCAATAAATAGGATTGGTCCAGCCTTCTTAATTTTATCGGTATATATGCCGAGAGAATATTCTCTAATTTTTGTAGTCTTCATTTCGTTCATTACGCAATTCGCTGGAGGTGTGGCTGGAGTTGCAGCCTCTGATATACTAGCAGATATTATACCGAGAGAAGAGTCGGCGAGATTTTTCTCGAGAGTGAACCAGTTAAACTATATTGCTATCAGCTTCGCGTTTATTACGTCCTTTACGAGTTTTGCCTTTTTTCCAGATCATACTCCATCATACCAGTTCTTGTACGTTCTTTCGTTTATCGCGGGTGTGGTTTCATCAGTGTTTTTAATACGTATTAAGGATCCATTTGTTGATTCTGGGGAGATAAAACCGTATGGTAGAACTCTTAATGATTTTAACACGTTCAGGATGATTATTCAGGACAAGAAACTTAGGAGTTACCTCACAGTGATATCGCTCTTTAATTTCTCAGTAAACATTCCGGCTCCATTTTGGGATTACATAGTCATGGAAATAATTGGAGGGAACGAGTTGATAGTTATATTAAAAAACGTTGTTAGTCTTGTCGTGAAATCTTTAACTTTAACCTTCTGGAGGAGAGAAATAATTAAGTTTGGTTTAAAGAAGGTGACAGTGGCGGGAATGGCTTCCACAGTGCTCGTCCCAGTTTTATACAAGGATTTCGCAAGTACAACGACTATTCTAGGAATCGAATCCTTTAGTGGATACGTGTGGGCTCCACTGGACTTGTCCTTCTTCTTATACAATACCTACCTTTCTCCCAGGGAAGTCCGACCATCGTATATCTCGCTATTGGGATTCACAACGAATACTGTTTCAAGCCTTGCCTCGATGGTTGGAACGATCATAGCCGTGTCAACGGGCGACGTTAGCACCGTCCTTTTGACTTCAAGTCTGTTGAGGGGATTAACTGCAACAATAGCTTATGCAAAACTACCCGATATTGAAAAATAGGGAAGGACCTCAGTGGATAGCGTAGATTTTATTTAGGGACAACTCTTAACTACTCTATGGAGAGATATTGCTGGTATGAAGCTGGATCCAAGTATATGTATATTATGTAGGGGTAGGGGATACTGCGGGCTCTCATACTGTCCCGTTTTATCGAAGAGTAGGGCTCAGCTTAAGCTTAGAAAAGTTGAAGACTCTAAAGTAATAGAGGGTTCATCACCGCCTGCAGTTTTCGTGGGCCGACATGGATACCCCTACGTGAGAGTAGGAACGTCAACACCCCCTCTAATTGGTGATACTTCTATTTATGACTACCCTGAGAAATGGTTAAGCTTGAGGCTCGACGACATTCTGGATTTTAGATGGAGTCTAATAACAGGGTTCACAGTGAGTCAAGTCAGAAGTGTTGACAACCCACTCCTGGAGAATATTAAGTTAGTTGCAATGAGTATTAAGCCTGTTGACATTTATCTCGAGGTTTCAAAGCCCCCCAAGCCTATAATAACCTTTGATGAACACGTGCCTCCGATGGGTCCTCGGTCCCAACTCGAGAAAATACGCGTAATTGGAAACCCAGCCATCCCAAAGCCCGTAGACTCGGTCTACTCAGACCATGACCTAAAAGCTGAGGAGGCAGTGTTAAAATTGTACACTAGTGGAATCCCCATCTCTCATATTCAGAAAGTTTTTAGTGTCGGAACACTGGGCATTAGGGACAAACGAAGACTCGTTCCAACTAGGTGGAGCATAACTGCTGTCGACTATATAATTTCAAGGAATCTTTTGAGAAATGTTAAAAAATACGAGGTCATGAACGAGATTCACGTCTATGAATTGAGGATTCACGGAAACCTCTTCATTGCAATTCTTTACCCCGAGAAGTGGAGTTATGAATGGATGGAGGCTTGGTGGCCTGGCTCGGCTTGGAACCCGTTATCAACGAATGTTGTTGTAGAGGGAGACTATGAAGAATACAAAGGCAGAGATGATTATCCAGGAATAGGTGGTTGCTACTATGCAAGCATGCTTGCAACTCTCGAGCATTTAAACAGGTTCAAGAGGCAGGCAACCGCCATCCTTTTAAGAGAGATTTATCCAAGTTTTAATATACCCATTGGAGTATGGTTTGTAAGAGAGTCGGTTAGAACGATGTATTCAAAGCCTCCTGTTCTGAAAACAACAAGCTTCAACGAAGTTATCGAATTTCTCAATAGAAGCACAAGGCTTGGGTCTTCGAAATGGATTTCCTCGTCGAGACTATTACGGCGGATCCTCGGGGGGAGAAGGATTACTGATTACCTTAAGAAAGGTTAAAATCCATGTTCAGAAATTTGATCATTATCAAACAAAGGGTGACCACGGGGCTATCGAAAAGCGGTCTTCCAGGGCTGGATTATGCTCTAAATCCTTACATAGGTTGCTCGCATTCCTGCATATACTGTTACGCGAGGCAATACACTAGGGATAAGAGGGTTTCAGAGAACTGGGGACACGTGATTATCGTAAAGGAGAACCTTACAAACATCCTCTTGAGCGAGGTGAAAAGACTTAAGAAAGGAGTTGTTGGCGTGGGAACAATAACGGACGCGTATCAGCCTGTTGAGGCAGCATTTAAACTCACTCGCAGGGCCGTTGAAATCCTTGTTCACAACGGTTTTCACGTATCCATTCAAACTAAAAATCCGTTAGTGCTGAGGGATAAAGACGTTTTGAGTGCCAACAAGTCTATCGTGGACGTAGGCTTTACAATAACCACTATAAGTTGTGATAAGTCTAGAATCATTGAGCCAAATGCTCCATGCCCAGAGGCGAGAATAAACGCGGTTCGAACCCTGAGCAGGGAGAAATTCAATACATGGGTATTTTATGGCCCAATTATACCCAGCTTTAATGATGATGATAAAACAATCACCGCTCTAGTAGAATTGTCTCATGAAACCGGCAGTACCTTGTTTTACGATCCCCTGCGCTTTAAACCATTCATGGTAAATCTTCAGCATCCCTTGTCAGGCGTCTTTGTTGCTGGAGACTTCAAACAGCGATTAAAGGAAACCATCAACCGATTGAAGCGAAAATGCCTAGAATATGGCGTGTCTTGCCGTGGGGGGTTCGAATATTAACTCTTCACATTAACGTATCCCTAAGAGTTTCAACCGCCTTCCTGTAGGGAGATTCTACGAAAAATCCTTCTCCACATTTCGGACATATTATCAATATTGGTCTTTCTCTCTCTTCGGGAATCGTTTCATGATCTAAAAGATATAGAGTAGTTTCATACATGAATAAGAAAATCTTTGAATCTCCTTCGAAACCGCATTTTGGACATTTGAGTTTCATTGTTCATCAATAAAGTGTTGCTTTAACAACCATATATTTTTTATTAGTTGCAAATTTTTCGGGGCTTTAATAGTATGGAAGGATTGAATATAATGGAGGAATCACCGGGTTTGAACCAGTGTTTGAGGATTAGGAGGTTTCGGCGCGACGATTTAGAGAGCGTCTTGATTGTTGAAAGAGAGTGTTTTTCAGAATCCGAGAGATTTGATCAGCTCACATTCACATACTATTTGAGGTTGGATAGTATCTTCTTGATTGCTGAATGGTGTGATAAATCTGTTGTAGGATATGCTTTGGGTTTTTTCGAAGACCCGATGACAGTTCACCTTGCCTCAATTGCTGTTCGTCCATTGTTCAGACGTAGGGGAATTGGAGAAAGACTCATTGAAGAGTTTGAATCCATAGCGAGGGAGAAAGGAGCGAAGAAGATAGTTCTGGAGGTCAGGGTTTCCAATGTTGTTGCATTGAACATGTATCGAAAGAGAGGATACCGAGTAGTCAAGCGGCTTCCTAGATATTATGGGTTCGAAGACGGTTACTACATGGTTAAAGATTTGTTTTAAAACACTATAAGGCTCATTTAACAATGATTTTATTTGGTTCAAAAATGGGTACCTGTAAAATATGTGGTAAATCATCGCCAACAATAAGCGGCTTGCTTGGCGTCTGCGCAAGTTGTCTGAGAAGTTTCCCTGAGTATGGATTAAAGTATTCTGCTCAACTCCACGAATACGATAGGAAAAGGTTCGGCCTTCCCCTTAATCCCCCTCGAGGTGAAGTTGGGGCCAAGTGTAATATCTGTGTGAACGAATGTGTGATGAGGCTAGGTGAAAGGGGATTTTGCGGTATTTGGATTAATAGTGACGGAGTTTTGAAAAATATTTTCGGCTCAAACCAGGGACTACTTCACTACTATTACGATCCTCTCCCTACGAATTGCGTGGCGACACCTGTTTGTCCCGCTGCAACGGGTTCTGGTTATCCTAAATACGCAGTTCATCCCCAAGTGGAAGCCGGCTACTATAACCTTGCCGTCTTCTTTGCAGGGTGTTCATTAAACTGTCTCTATTGTCAAAATTGGGAGCACAAGGAAATGCTTGCTAGAAGCATTATTTCTTGGAAAAATATAAAAAGCGTTGACGAGTTAAAAACCAAGGCGCTAGATAGGAGAGTTACCTGTGTTTGTTATTTCGGAGGCGACCCGGGACCCCAGATAGTATACGCTCTAAAATTATCTAGGAAAATCCTTAGAGAGTCGCAGAAAAGGAACCAGATTAAAAGGATTTGCTGGGAGACGAACGGATTGGTTCACCCCCTTATCTTTGAAGAAATGGCTAGGCTGAGCTTAGAGTCCGGAGGGATCGTGAAGATCGATTGGAAGGCTTGGACACCCGTAATCTATCAAGCCTTAACAGGAGTTAACGGTGATAAAGCCCTCGAGAGGATTAAGTTGAATGTGAAAAGAGCATGGGAGATAGGGTTAGTTAGATCCGAGATACCTCTTCTCGTGGTTAGTACTTTGCTAGTTCCAGGTTATGTTGATGAAAACGAGGTTAAGGGGATAGCAGAATACCTTGCATCCATTAGCCAGGACATTCCTTTTGTTCTATTAGCGTTTCATCCAGACCATTTGCTTGCTGACTTACCTCCCACCAGCAGGAGCCATGTGAAAAAAGCCTATGAAATGGCATTAGCCGCTGGCTTGAAAAGAGTTTTCATAGGGAACGAGTGGCTTTTAAGCGATTATTACTAGATGGTTAGATTTTAAACGAAAAAGCCCCTCAATATTGTTAATTTTTTAAAACCAATGCTCCATCCTTATAGGAGGAATGGGGGTTGAAGATGAGGCATCGTTTGTATATAGTGTTGGGCATTTTAGTGTTAATCTTAATGTATCTAGTTCCATATATCATGTATCACGACGTGAAAGACTTCACGCTATTAATGTACTGGACTTCACTGAGCCTTATTTGGATCGTAGTATCATCCATATACCTGCACGCAAAGGTGAGAGAATGAACTACATTAACTTAGTAGCACTGGGTATGTTCGTTTTGATTGGAACTTTTATAGCAATTTTATCGAGAAGAATGGGAGTGAAGTCCGCATCCGATTACTACGTTGCAGGAGGTAGGATGGGAGCTTTACTAGCAACCGGAACTTACGCTGCTACTACATACAGCGCATTCATGATGATAGGGTTGGTTGGATTAACGTTTCAAACCGGTATAGGAGCCCTAGGGTTTGAACTCATATACTTGGTTGCAACTGTGTTTATGTTATCCACGCTGGGACTCAAAATCTGGTCTCTATCAAGAGCTAGAGGGTGGATATCACCTTCCCAAATGATCGGAGATCTATACCAGTCTAAAACCCTTGCCACGGTCACAGCTTCTCTGTACTTGTTTGCAATGTTGCCTTATACCGTTGCGCAGATCCAGGGCTTAGGGATATTGTTGCAGATCAGTGGACTTGAATATATGTATGGCGTTATCTTGGGAGCATTCGTCATAGTATTATGGATCCTCTTAGCTGGAATATGGAGCGTGGCTTCTACAGATCTTTATCAAGGATTATTGATGTTGACCGGCGGAGTAGTCTACTTATCGTGGATGGTGGGAACGGTTCAGGAGAAAACAGACCTATGGCAATCTATTAAGATAGTTGGAGAGCAAGGGTATTTAGGGATAACAAGTTTCTGGAGCCCTCAAGTGTTTCTGGCTTACACGATACCGTGGATCTTCTTCGCCATCACCAATCCACAGGTGGTCTCAAGACTTTACGTTCACAAGAACTCTGCAGTCTTTAAGAGGAGTGTCGTCTTGTTCTCAATATACGGGTTCATTTATACATTGATCGCCGTTGGTGTTGGAATACTCGCTAGAGTGATGGCTGTATCGGGGCTTATTCCCGGTAATCTAGCGAGGGATGCTGTTACCCCGCATATCTTATCGCTTATGAGCCCTGTACTTTCGGCATTAATAAGCGTTTCCATAATGGCTGCCGCGATTTCGACCGCAAACAGCATAGTATTAACAGTATCCAGTTCGATATTCAAGGACATCCTGAACAGCCGGGAGACGTCTCTGAGAACAGCGTTCCTCCTAAACCTTGTATTAACCATGGTCGCATCGGCTCTCGCACTTCTCAGGCTCGGATACATAGTAGACCTTTCTGTTCTGACCTCGGTTATCCTGCTACCACTAGCACCTATCACGATAGTTGGCGTCCTAAGACACGGGAGACCATCGAAAATATCCAGTATTTGCGCAGTGATCGCGATCGTTATTGGGAGCGGAATAGCGATGTACTCTTTCATAACGATCGGAGCCCTTAAAACATTCTTCGCATCTTACCTTTACCTTCCATTGTCAGCATGGGTGCTCATAATATCCACTATTATAGTTGTTGCAGGCGCTTTGATTGATGAGAGAAAAAAGGAGTAGAGATGACGTAAGCTAAACGTTTTGTAGCAAACCATTAATGAAGTCACTGTACCCTGAGAGGTCTAATAATCCATGACCGCTCAAATTGAATAGGATCACTGGCCTCTCCTCGCTGTTCACGTATTTTCTCGCAATATCTATGACTGCTTTTACAGCATGAGCGCTCTCAGGTGCGGGAACAAATCCCTGCGTAGTGGCGAACAGTCTTCCCGCTTCAAACACTTCATGTTGGGAATAGGCGATAGGCTTCACCACGGAATGCTTTATTAGGATACTTAGAGTCGGCGCAACTCCGTGGTATCTTAACCCCCCAGCATGTATTGGTGGAGGTATATATTCGTGTCCAAGAGTATGCATCTTCAACATTGGCGTTAATCCAGCGGAATCGCCGAAATCATACTTATACGATCCATTCGTCATTGATGGAACTGCCCTAGGTTCAACAGCTATGAAGTTGGTATTCGTCTTTCCCTTTAATCGGTATCGAATGAACGGATACGATAGCCCTGCAAAATTGCTTCCGCCGCCGACAGCGCCAATTACGTATGAAACGTCCTCTGGCCCCATTCCCAGGTCCTCGAGCTGGTTCAAAGCCTCAAGTCCTATGACGGTTTGGTGTAATAGCACATGATTCAACACGCTACCGAGACTATATTTTGCCTTGAATGAGCTCGAAACAACGTATTCTATGGCCTCAGAGATCGCTATCCCCAGGCTCCCCGGGTGTTCAGGATTCTCAGAAAGATATTTTCTGCCGACGCTAGTCAACGTGCTTGGGCTTGGGTGCACCTCTCCTCCATACATCTCCATTAACACTCTGCGAAACGGTTTTTGAATATAACTTGCTCTAACCATGAAGACTATTGTTTTCAGTCCGAACATTTTTCCGGCCAACGAAAGTGCGCTACCCCATTGACCAGCGCCTGTCTCCGTGCAAAGTATCTCAACACCTTCATTCTTATTATAATAGGCTTGTGCAAGTGCAGTATTGATTTTGTGAGATCCTGTCGGCAATATTCCTTCGTACTTGAAATAAATCTTGGCGTTTGTTTTCAATACTGATTCGAGATTTCTGGCCCTTATCAATGGTGTCGGTCTACCGAGCTGGGAATACAAATCAATTATCTCTGATGGAATCGATATGTAGGTTTCAGTTGCAAACTCCTGCCTTGCAAGCTCGACGGGAAATATTTGGCTCAACATTTTTTCATCAACGGGTTGTCCGTTCGGCAGGATGGGTGGTGGTAGAGGTTCGGGAAGGTCGGGAACTATATTGTACCATCTACTGGGTATCAGGAACTCGTCACGTCTAGATTTTATCTCCATTCCAACAAGGTCCCACCACGATGTCAATAGAATCATTCGGTCAAGTATAAAAATTTTTCCGAACCTCTTTATTTGTAAGGATTAAACGCGGTGTTTCTAAATAAAGAGTTCTAGTAATGGGATTGCCAAGACTGTTGGAATAGTAAGTATAAATGTTACGTACGCTACAATATCAGGCCTCCATCCGTATTTGGAAGCCATTATAGTATTCATCACTGCTGGGGGCATTGCGGATACGATTGTGAGCTGAATAGCGTCATTAGTGGATAGTCCAACTATAAAAGCGAAGACCCCTGTTACAAGAGGGGATAATAGGAAACGATAAATAGCAGAAATAAACAGTGGTCTTCCCACGCCCTTTAGACTCTGTATTTGCAACGGAAGCCTCAAACCCAACACGAATGTTGCGGAATAACTCAATGCCTTTGGAGACCACCATAGGAGGTATGATATATATGGAGTGGGAGACGATAGAACGTTAAACGTCACTCCAATAATGAACCCGATTAAAGCTGGGAGCTTCAATAGTTTGACCACGCTGAATCTGCCGAGCGCCATTATATCGGGCACCAACACGTTTAATGCGATTGTTGCTAATCCGAGAACGGATGCTACACGAACATCCCCGAATAAGGCAAGACTGATTGGAAACCCTAGGAAAACGGTATTGGGAAAAAGGGATGTAAGAAATACGCCATTCTTTTCCCCCGCTTCCCAGCCTCTGGCCATTAATCTGAAACACGCGGATCCTATTATCAAGTAGACCAGGAACGAGGCAATGATTAGTAAGTCGCTGGTTTGAACCCCTCTCAACGAGAAAGTATATATGAATGCGAGAGGGATCAACACGTAATATACGACGTTGGTTAGGTTGCTTGTAAACCTCTCCAGGCCCTTATCGTTTTTAAACCTTTTGGACGCAATTGATTTAATGATCACGGCTATCAAAATTATCAATATGAGCAAATATGATTCATTCATCGCACATCACTCGGACTATTTCATTTAATTAAATACTCGTCCCCTCCCCATATTTCAACAGGTGTATCTAGTAAAAATTCGGTTTCCCCTTTAGAATTGTAAAGTTCGATCCTCGCTAAAACTGGAAAAACCTCTTCTAAAATAGTTATCATACATAATTGATTTATAAAACTGCATTCATACGTTTTGCCAGAAGAAACAGATTTTAATAGTATGCGATAATCATCAATGATGCCTGTGAAGAAAACCTTATTACTTACAATGAAGTGGAAATGATTCTGAGGGATCACTTCGCTAACTCCATCTGGTTTAATCCATCCAAGAGAAATCTCTCCGAATTTGAATCTATTATAGTATAGAACTCGTATTGGATGAAATCCTCTTAAAAGCCTTATTTCTCGGCTTAGATGCAATCGACTCGGCTGATCATACCACTCGTTTATTAATAATTCCTTATTGATCCAGACCTTGCAACCATCTGATGTGATCACATAGAATCTGTATGTTCCTGGAAAATCTATTCTCAGGTAACCATTCCATTCGATCATGAAGTAGTCGGGAGGGACCTGGGGATGAGGTCTATCAGTGTAGAGAAAGTTTATGTTAAGTGAGACTGATTCGGCAATGGGGGTTAAGCCATTAGTATCCTCCGGGGGTTTATCACCTTTCCAAGTATAAAACTTCGTTGAAAGTCCGTTGAGTAAACCGCTTTTGGTTTTTACTAAAATACGTCTTGGCAAATAAAACCCCAATATATCTTAATACTGTTCTAGCAAATATAATTGTATAAGGTGAAATAATTGGTTTTAGTAGGTCCAAGCTTATTGCTCGAGCTAATATCCAATAACCCGTTGTTGAAGAAAACATACGAGGTAGCAATCTCCGATATCGAATTACTGACCCTCTGGGAGCATTCAAACATAATGGCTGTCAAAAGACTGAAGTATAATGATCATGGACCCGTGCATGCTCACATAGCTGCTGGTGCGGCTTTGAGTATTTTTCAAATGCTGCTGAAGAGAGGGTTAACGCCTAGTCTTATCCGAGACGGAGTGGTATCTAGTAACGAATATGCGATGCTTGTTCCGCTGATTGGCGGTCTTCTGCACGATATAGGGAACAGCATCCATAGGGATATGCATGAGAAAATAGGCGCCCTCCTCGCAGTTCCAATTATCGACAGATTGCTTAGGCAGGTGGTGAATGACGAGCGAGATGTTATTAAGATCAGACAAGAGATAGCACATGCTATCTACTGTACAAGTTACGATGTGGAATGTCTCACCGTTGAGGCTGGAACCGTCAAGGTAGGAGATGGTTTGGATATGGCTGAAGGAAGAGCAAGGGTTCCCTATAGGCTTGGAGGAGTATCCATTCACAGTGTTTCTGCTCTCAGTATTAGAAGGGTTGAGATTAATCCTGGTGAGTCCAATCCTATTAGAATAAACATTTATATGAATGAATATGCTGGGATATTCCAAGTTGATGAAGTACTTATTCCCAAGATAAAGACGACTCCTTTGAAAAATATGATCGAAGTACATGTGATAATCGGAGATAAAGAAGTGAAGTCGTATCCTTGATTGAACAGGTATTTAGTTAAGTTTAAAAACTAACCCTTTCATTTATGTTACCGTAAGGTGCGAGGTATGGGTTTTAACACAGCCTCGTGATGAGAGAACCCTTCTAGGTCAAATAACCGAGAACGGTGTACAAAGAGCTATTCTCTTCGCTGCTATAACTGGCGTAAACCAGGAGGACAAAAAACTATTGTTAAGAGATCTTTCGGCTATTAAGGAGTTTATTCTGAGTGGAGAGAGGATAGGAGAAATATTACAGTTGCCGTGTGAGACTTGGATTCTAATTGATGGTATTGTAAACAATGAAAACTTGCACGTATTGGATTACAAAGTAGTTTACAGGGGCGAAGTAGAGTGTTCCAGCAAGGATCTAAACGATCCATTTGATTTCACACTAAGATACTTCGAGTACACGAGAGTTCCAAGGTTTTTCAAAGTCCTGAGGACGACATCATTAATATCAATGATCATTAGAAGGATACTTACATCAAGAATGTTCACAGAGCTCCCTCCTCCTGTAATAGGATGGAAATCCGATCCCGGGTTGAGAGGAGCAGTCAAGGCAAAAATAGTCCTATATGGAAAAGAATATGAAGTTCATTCTAGCCTAATAATGTACAAGCAGATATATGCAAGCATCTTTGAAAAAATATTCTATTTCGCAAGAAACGTCAGGATCGAACCTACGGAAAACGCTTATACAGGGAGACACTTGGTCGAGTTCACTCAAGTAGACGTTGAGCAAGCCTTTACAACCCCTGAGGATTCAATGAATACTGCCGAAACCCTTCTAAAGGAGGTAATAAGAGAATTCCTTAACCAACAGGAGGATCTGATCGAAAGGAATAGGGCGGAGTGGTTGGAGAAAACATTCCTGTCTGGGAGGTTCCCAAGGATAAGTTATGAAGAAGCATGTGACTTTCTGATAAGGAAAGGATTTAAAGTAAGGAAAGGGAAGGAGTTGTCGCATGAAGCCGAGGTCTACTTGGGTAAGGTGTTCGAGCAACCGGTGTGGCTGACAAGCTTTCCTTCCGAGTCAAGAGGATTCTACTACCTTGAGGACCCAAGCAGGCCTGGGTACAACGTTGATTGGAACCTTATAACCACGGATGGCGAGATTTTAGACGGTGGTTGTAGAGAGTACCATGCCGAAAAGATAGTTAAGAAGATAGAGGCTTCTGGCGAGAACCCGGCTGATTATAAATGGTTTTTAGAATTGGTCAGCAAAAAACTAGTTAAACCGACTTGTGGATGGGGCTTTGGCCTCGAGAGATTTGTTAAGATTATCAACGGCTTAGAACACATAGCATTTGCAACGGCTCATCCCAGGATACCAGGCTTGCTCGGTCCATAACTTTTTTACTCACCATATGTCAAAAATAGAAGTGGTGATTAAGTTGTTTGATCCTGAAGAGATCAGAAGAGATTTCCCAATCCTCTCGCGCAGAGTCAACGATAAGCCCTTGATTTACTTCGATAACGCCGCCTCTACGCAAAAACCTATACAAGTAATTAACGCAATCGTGGACTTCTATAGTAAGCACTATGCAAACATTCATAGGGGATTACACACTTTAAGCCAAGAAGCCAGCGAGATGTATGAAAAAGCCCATGAAGTGCTCGCTAAATTCATTAATGCATACTCGTGGAAAGAGATCATCTTTTGCAACAACACGACTGACGCTATGAACCTGGTTGCTTATGCATGGGGGTTGAAAAATTTGAACGAGGGGGATGAAGTCGTTGTCACAGTAATGGATCATCACAGCACGATTCTACCGTGGAGGAGAATCGGCAAGATTAAAGGGGCAAAGGTCAAATACATTCCAGTAACTCCGGAGGGCTACTTAGACTATTCGACTCTGGATAAAATCATAACCTCTCGCACAAAAGTCGTTGTCTTTCCCGTTGCCAGCAACGTTCTAGGCACTATCAATAAGGTAGAAGAGATTGTAAAAAGAGCTAAAGAAGTAGGTGCATTAACGGTTGCTGACGGGGCACAGAGCGTTCCCCACCTACCAACAAATGTGAGGCAACTGGGCGTCGACTTCCTGGGGTTTAGCGGACACAAAATGCTTGGTCCTACTGGTAGCGGGGTTTTATGGGGAAGGATGGATGTGCTTGAAGAAATGGATGTATTCAAGGTTGGGGGAGACACGATCAGAGATGTAACCCTTGAGGATACAGTATGGCTCGACCTCCCATGGAGGTATGAGGCAGGAACCCCTAATATTGAGGCAGGAGTAGCACTGGGGGTGGCGGCAGAGTATCTGATGAGGTTGGGAATGGAAAACGTAAGAGAACACGAGAAAAGACTAGTTGAATACACAATCAAGAGATTAACCGAAGAGTTTCAAGAAGACATTAAAGTATATGGACCCAGAAACCCCGATGAAAAAACAGGAGTAATAGCATTCAATATCATAGGTTTAAACCATCACACTGTTGCCAAAGCCCTTGATCTATTCGGGATCGCGGTGAGATCTGGAATGCATTGCGCACATCCCCTCCACTATTCGTTAAAGATATCCTATCTTGAGAACCCGCCGGAGAGACCCCCCGAAAACGTTGAAGAACGACTTACCATTTACGGAAGCGTAAGGGCCAGCTACTACATATACAACAATTATGAAGAGATCGATTACTTTATCGAAAGCCTGGAGAAAATAATCCATCTTAAAGAGTCTTTGAAAAAAGAAAAACCAGAAGCGGTTTGTACAGGTAGTTAAGATTATGGGTTAAAAAAAGTATTTTAAGACGGGATTTTTACTTCGCAGGTCCAATGATCCTGGCAAACTTCTTGTTCGTGTAGGGGCTAACAGCAAAGGCGATCTTTATCTTGCCCCTCTTGGTTTCCTTTATGACAACGTCATATTTGTCTGTCTCGAAGTATTTCTTCGCCTTTAGGTCGAAGAACTTTAGCTTCTCGGCCATATTTATCCCCATTTCATGCATTCAAGTTTATTATAATGTATAGGATTTATTTAAACTTTCCGTTTTGCAATAATTACATTAAATAATACCAAATTATGTATGATTTTACATTAATCATTAACATAAATTTCATTTAAAATGGAATTAATTAACTAAGATTTTTTTATTTAAAAATATATGTAAGGTATTCATACACAGTAAAAATAATTGAACATTGTTGATTTAATTTAAAATAAATAGTGTTGAGCACGATCTGTAGAAAAATTTTTGTATTATAAGATCGGCCAAACGGTTTCGGGATTTTTACAAATACCGGTTCTATTATAAACATCCCAAGCAGCCTTCTCAGCTTCCTCGATAACTTCCCTTTCATTAATTGTCAACAGCTTTCTGTCAAACATTACAAGCTTGCCATCGATTATGGAGTGCTTGACGTCGCTCCCGGATGCAGCGTATGCTAGGTGAGATATGGGATTCACAAGGGGATGAAGGTGTGGTACCCAGTAGTCGAGAATAATCAAATCCGCCCTTTTCCCCTTCTCAATGCTTCCAACGAGGTTGTCTATCATAAGGGCTTTTGCGCCATTAATCGTAGCCATCTCCAAAATGTTCTCAGCCCTAATAGCACCAGCATCGAGAGTTCTAAGGGGTTGTAAGAGAGCAGCGTGCTTCATTTCCCTCATGAGGTCGTAGGTATTGTTACTAGGCCCTCCGTCTGTTCCCAGGGATACATTCACACCGGCTTTCACCATCTCTGAGATTCTAGCTCCTCCACTTGCTAGCTTCATATTGCTTGAGGGATTATGGCTTACGGAGGTCCCCGTCTCAGCTAACAGTCTAATCTCGTTGTCATCTACCCATACTACGTGAACTAGAACTACATTCCTTCCAGTTAACCCCAGCCAATGGGAGAATTCCACCGGCTTCTTCCCGAAAGACTTAATCGTATATTCTACGTCTTCTCTAACTTCTGCCAGGTGCATTGTGATACCGGTGTTAAGCTCGCGAGCCTTCTCAGATATCTTCCTATATAATTCTAGGCTAACTGCGCCTGGAGTTCTAGGACCAAACCAGATCCAAATTCTATTATTTAGACCATGGTATTTATGATACAATCTAATAGTGTCTTTGAAACTTGTATCCCCCGGCTCCACGAGACCCTCATGAAGAATGTTCTCTTCGAGAGCATACCCTTTGAGATCCATAACGTGTCTAGCTACTGCGGCTCTAATACCTGTATCGAGCAGAAACTCGATTATTTTGTCTGGACCATAGCGTCCAACCAGTCCGGTTTCAAGAAACGTGGTGGTTCCAGATTTCAACATTTCTACGACCACGAGTTTTGCCGATGCAAGGGCCTCTTCAGGCTTATAGTTTCCCTGGAGCGGCCACACTCTTTCTTTCAACCATTTTATCAGTGGAAGGTAATCTGCGCAATGTCTTATTAGCCCTTGCGCGAGGTGTACATGAGTGTTCACAAGACCGGGCATCACTATGTTCCTGTCCGCCTCAATCACTATATCGCTAAAGCTCTTATAGGTAGGATCAAGCTGATCTCTTTTACCGACGTCAACGATAATTCCATCGCTAATTGCCACTGCCCCATCTTTTATTATTCTCCTTTTCGAGTCGAGAGTGATAATCCACCCTCCTCTTATATAAATATCTGTCAATTTACATCATCTAGGATCTATTATTTGTGGGAAAAATTTATAAAACAATAAGGTTTAAATGTATAAGCAAAATAAGGTGGTCGGTTGAAATCCTTCTTTACGAAATACAGTATTGATGATAGGAAGCAGTTAATACAGGCAGCTATTGGTAAAGTACCTGCTGACATCGTTATAACGGGTGTTAACATTGTCTCTGTGCAAACCGACGAGATCCTCGAGAACTATAATATACTAGTAAAGGGGGCCAGAATAGCAGGTATTGTGGATGATAGAACCATATCGAAATACGTTTCCAAGCAAACCCTAATCATCGATGGGAGCGGAGAATACGTTATCCCTGGATTCATCGATCTTCACGTTCACATAGAATCGTCCCTATTGGATCCAGTGGGTTTCTCTAAAATAGTCCTTAAACATGGAACAACTACTGTTGTAGCAGACCCCCACGAAATTGCTAATGTTTTAGGCGTCGAAGGCGTCTCCTTATTTGTAGATGTTGCGAAAAAACTTCCATTGAAAATACTTATTGATCTTCCCAGTTGCGTGCCTGCCACAGATCCTTCTCTTAGATTGGAGACGACCCCTCATGAGCTCCTCGCCCCTGACTTACTAAATCTGGCTTGTCTTGACAACGTAATAGGTTTGGGAGAAGTAATGGATTATCTGAGCGTTGTGAAAACCGATGATAAAGTACTCGGGAAAATTCAAGTAGCGAGTGAGAAGAAATTAATAGTGAATGGACACGCACCTCTGCTTACTGGAGAGATGCTTAACGCGTATCTTTCTGCTGGAATAACAAGCGATCACGAGTCAACCTCATATATTGAGGGATTGGAGAAATTGAGGAAAGGAATGTGGCTCTACATTAGAGAAGGAAGTGCTTGGAAGGATCTTCGTGAACTATCCAGGATTCTATTGGAGAAAGATACTTGTGAACTCTGCGCCTTCGTCAGTGATGATGTAAATGTTTATGACTTATTTCTTGAAGGTCATATGGATAGGATCGTCAACGTTGCCATCGAATATGGTTTGGACCCTTTGAGAGCGATAAAGTACGCAACTTTTCACCCAGCGATTCGCCTACACCTGGAGGATCATATTGGACTACTAGCGCCTGGAAGATTAGCTGATATTGTATTCACCAAAAGGATTGAGCATGTGGAGCCTCACACCGTGGTATGTAATGGCGAGATAATTTATTACAAGGGAGAGCTGAGAAGACAGTTCCCTGTTCCCAAATACCCTGAAAAAGCGCTTCGCACAGTCAATATCGATGGACTTCTAGATAAGCTGAGGTTCACTCCATCAGTAAAGGAGCCAAACGGCATTGCACGAGTAAACGTGATTAGTGTGCAACCAGGTTCAGCGCTAACTAAGAGAGTTATCGAGGAGATGGAGGTGATCGGAGGAGAGATCAAAGCCGACCCTCTGAGAGACATAATGTATGTTATGGTAGCGGATAGACATACAGGCAGTGGAAGCTTTTCCACCGGCTTTGTAAAAGGACTTGGTTTCAAGGCTGGTGCCATAGCTCAAACAATCGCACACGACACTCATAACCTGATCGTATCTGGCTGGAATCCATCCGATATGAGTATAGCTGTGAAGGAAATTAGTAGAATGCAAGGAGGAATAGTTGTAGTAGACAATCAAAAGGTGTTAGCAGAAATCCCCCTTAGGCTAGCCGGTCTAATGAGTACTGAACCCCCTGAGATAGTATTCGAGAGATATGTAAGCATGTTCAAGACGCTTCACGAGTCCTACGGATTAAATTTTGAATCATACTTTATGACGCTTGCCCTCATATCTTTGCCCGTTATTCCAGAGATTAGGATTACAGATAAGGGCTTGGTCGATGTCACCCAGGGAAGACTGATCCCCTTAGTAGAGGAAGTCTTGAGAACCTAGCTTTCTTTTTTCTCTTCATTTTCTCTAATATCTTCGTATATTGTTCGTTCACTGACAATATCGCTTTTTCCGCTGTAGTCATCTATGATCACGGTATAACTGACCAATCCATCCTTAGCTTTACTCAGGAGCTCTCTCACTCTCTCACATTCTTCAGGCTTTTCTAAGTAGGATTCGCATAGAAACTCGGATTTTTCAATGAAATCCATTATTAATCCTTCGACAGTTGTAATGAAACCCTGGGAGAAAGGACCAGGGGAAATCTCTAGGTTTAGCTCAGGGATTATTATCCTAGAACCCCCCGCTCTAATCAATAAGGCCTTCTCATCGCCGGGCTTCTCTACTTTGTAGATTATTCTCTTTGGCCTATCGCTAGACATTGTTTTGACATCTCTGTTTTTAAACCCGCAGTAACTGCAAGTAGTTACAGAGATCAATATGTCTCCATAATATGGAATGTTGTAAACATACTCTTCGCTTCTAGCTTTCTGTTTACATATTGGACAAGCTTCATCCTGCTCGTTGATTTTAACCGGTTCGTTCACTTTCTCACCCTGGGTTTAAAGCCTATCATGTGTGAACCATCACAAGATTTTGCTCTAAAAAATTCTTTTCCTAACCCCTCCCTGCACGTAGCGACCGAGACACCATGGTTTTTAGCTCTCTCTACCACGGGTTTTAGGAGGCGTTTCCTCTCCTCAACTGGAAGATAGAGGGAGCCGTGGATCCATTCACCCCTACTCTTATATAGTTCAACCAAGTGGTTGTCTCCGAAGACCTCTGTTGACCTTTTTAGACTATCCATTCTAGCCTTAAATGTAGATGTAACGATATGAATGGCACCTGCGTCGACCACGGCATCAACGAGTTCTTTTATGTAGAAAGGGTCTTCGTTAATGCCAGGTATTATCGGGTCTATTCTAACACCTACTGGTATTTCGTTTTCGCTTAAAATCCTAACTGCCTTCAACCTCTCACTTGGGGACGGTGCTCCAGGCTCGAGTTTTTTAGAGAGAGTGTTTTCAAGCGTTGTTATTGTGATCATTACAGCGATTCTCGACTTGATTAATAAATCGATATCCCTGGTGACTAGAGTTGACTTCGTGGTTATCAATATCTTAAACTCTCTCTGGGAAAGTATTTCAAGGGTTTTACGAGTAAGTTGTATCCATTCCTCGATAGGCGGATAAGGGTCGCTACTAGTGCTGAGTTCAATGATTTGTTTCGGCTCTATTTTCGAAAGATCTTTGATCAAATGATTAATGAAGTCCCGCTTAGGAGTGCTCATCTTTCTCCCAATGTACGAAGTAGCGTAGCAATATAAACAGTAGTGGCTACAACCCGTGTATGGATGAAGGGTGTACTTTAACGGACATGTGCAAAGGCTAGATCTCCAGGGATCAAACCTTTTCAAAACCCTAGTGGTTTCACCCTTATGCTTCATCCCCAATTAATAGCACCTAATTTACTGGCTACATGTACCCCGCCCGACCGACCTCCATCATCTCCATCTCCCCCAGGGGTCTCTTGGAGGTGTGGGAAGGCGGGGCATTATCTTAATATATTTTAAACTCTAATAACGTTTACCATGTGTTGTTTAACGCTTTTAAATGTGTTTACAGATACCTAACATAGGGATCTAATGGTTTCAGGTATAACTAAGGACGCTATGATCGAGATTATTAATTTCATACTCAAATCGATAGATTCAATCGATGATTCCAGCAAGGAAAACATGATAAATCTGTTAACTAGCGCGAGAAAAGAAAATCGAAGGGTTTTCGTTATAGGAGCCGGCAGGAGCGGGTTGATTGCTAAGGCTTTCGCAATGAGGCTTCTACATCTCGGCTTTAACGTTTATGTAATAGGTGAGACGATTCTGCCACGAGCATCTCCGGGGGACATATTGATAGCTATTTCGGGATCAGGTAGGACGAAACTCGTGGTTGCAGCCGCGGAGGCTGCTAGAGGGGCATTAATGAAAGTCCTAGCCATCACTTCATATCCTGACTCCCCGCTCGGTAGATTGGCAGATTTAGTAGTGAAAATACCTGGTAGAACTAAAATGGCTGTCGAAGAGGATTACATTAGTAGACAGATACTGGGAATTCACGAACCCCTCGCGCCACTGGGCACATTGTTTGAAGACACCACGTTAATATTCTTAGATGGAGTCATCGTTGAATTAATGAACAGGCTTGGCATCACTGAAGAAGAATTATTGAATAGACATGCGAATATTGAGTGAGCAAACCACTGTTCACTTATTTATACATTAAAAAAATATACGTGCTCAGACATGAATAATCCTTGGTGAAAGCATGAATACTCGTGAAGAAAATAAGAGAGAAGAGTCGCAAGGAAAAGCTCAAGAGGAAAGCGAGACTCGCAGGGAGAGGACCGATGTGGAAGAACTGAGAGAAGTGCTTGATGCTGTCTCACCTTTTTTGGAAAGGTTGAAGGACTGGGTTAAAGAAATAATCGGATTAGTGACCAGCGGATTAGATGGGAAAAAACTAGGGGAGGATGTGGGCAGGTTTTATCAAGAATTGAAAAACCAGGGCTTACCCGAGGACCTGGTAATCGAGATGGTAAGGGATTATTACAAGAGAAGGATGGACGCTATTCCATCTATCGAGAAATTGATCAGTGGTCTTACGAAGTTCATTGGTGAAGAAGAGGAAGAAGAATCAAAGTGATCCAGTTCCAGCAAATTATCGGGTGCATTGATGACACTTGATGAGAAAATCGAGGTAGTCATTGAGTTGCTGACTCGAGTATTAGTGAAGTTGGAGAAATTGGAGTCGGAGTTCAACAAGGTTGGTCTAGACCCAGGGATGTATCGCATTGCACTAGAGATAGCCACGTCTTTTTCAAAGCCCTTGGTAGATACCCTTGAGATAGCAAGACGAGCTTACTCTGTTATAGCCAGCTTAACCGAGATCGACTCTATTAGTAGGGCCATTGTTTATACGTTATCGACATGCGATTCGTACAGTATTTCTGAGCTCACTAAGAAAGTTAGAGAAATAAGGGGCACTTCCTCGAGAAGAATTATAAGCGACAGGGTAAAGGGTCTTATTGCCAGGGGAATAGTTGTCAACATAGGTTCTAATCAAAGACCTAAGGTTATGCTTAAATCATGTAGCGAGGAAGGTCGTTCGAGAAAACCTGATTAGTAGATTAGCTACTTAAAACCCATTATTAAAGGACTCAAGGCAGGATGTGGTATGGTGAGATAATTAAAGCAAATTACACTAGGTTTCTAAATCAATGAAAACGTTCCTGACCACAACTTATTTTCTCCAGCAAGTCTGTGAGATATCTATATAGTTCTCCCACAATAATATAATGTTCTTAAGGGAGGGAACCGGTCTTGAAAGGAGCAAAGGATTTTTTGGTTAAAGCTGGATGTTTTCTCAGTATAGTTGCGGACGTCTTGGGGATTCTGCTATTTCTATTAATGTTGTTCATTTATTTCCTCTTTACGATGATTGTCAAGTACACAGTAAATAGAATACTTTTGACAATATACTTATACAAATACAAGGTTCCTAGGAAGCTTAGAGTGGAAATAATCTCAGACTTTGATGTTAAATGGCTTAAGACTATGAAGTTTGGGTTTAACTTTTATAACCTGTTGAAACGTTAAAATCCTTTCCTGGGGGTTTAAATGAAAAGTCGATTAATATGGGTTAAATCAATGGTCATTGCAGCTATATATACTGCTTTGACAGTCTTGCTTGGAATGCTTTCCTACGGCGAACTCCAATTCAGATTAAGCGATGCGATGATCATACTCCCACTTCTTCCCAGGCTGGGGATCGAGGCAATAATTGGACTGACGGTCGGCGGCTTTCTTGGGAACATCACAAGCCCGTTCCAGCCTTGGGATTTAATATTCGGTCCAATAACAAACTTCTTTGCATCGTTGGTAGTATATCTCGTGGGGAGAAAAGTTAGGAGTAATTTGACAGTAAAACACGCGATAGGCTCGATTACGGCCTCAGTGATCATAGCTGTGATGGTGGGCTTCTTTGAACTACATTTAGTGTATGAACTACCGTTGATCACTGTCGCCTACGTGTTAATAAGCGAATTAATCGTCATAGGAGTCGTTGGCTACATGGTTTTAAGATCACTAGAGAGGTATTTTGTTAAATGAACAATATCATAGCTGAAGATTTAACGATCGGATATGATGAAAATTTTCCATTATTAACACGCGTAAACTTCAAATTAACCAATGGGACATACGTCTTACTTGGAGCTAACGGTTCCGGAAAATCAACCCTTCTAAAAACAATCGCCGGCTTATTGAAGCCTCTTGAAGGAGAGGTATATGTGAACGGAATTCGACCTTACACAATGAAAAGAAAACAATTAGCCAGAATTATAGGTTATGTGTGGCAAAACCCTTTTTACGGGTTCGTCGAGCCAACGGTTGAAAAAGAGATTTTTTTCATCAATAAGCAGACAGGCGTCGAGGGAGATAAGAGAATAATATTCAAATTGGTACCACTAGAATTTTTTGATAGAAGCCCTTTCACATTGAGCGGTGGAGAGGCTAAACGGGTTAGCCTTGCTAGCGTTCTATCATTAAATCAACCAGTGTGGTTACTTGATGAACCATTTAATGAACTAGATTACAGTGGGGTCAAAACTTTAATAGACCTTATTAAACATGGGCGTGAAGAAGGAAAAATCATCATAATTACGACGCATTATCCTAGCTTGGCGGAGCTTTTGAACCCCGACTATTACATGCTCATTGACAAACACATTAGATCGATTATTGTAGATGAATGGAAGAACCTATCCGATGATGATTTGATTCGAAATGAAGTGATTCCAAGGAGAATCTAACATGAGTTTACTAGTAAAGATAATTAAGCACCAGGAGACGTCTAGTGTTATACATAGAGACGAGCTATTTTCCGTCAAAACCGCTCTTCTAGTTATATCTTATAGCTCGATCATTATAGAGTCTTTTAGCGTGTTTTTCTGCATAATCTTAGCATCCGCTATTTTACTATTACTGGGAAAAGGCTACAAAATTTTCCTGGAGTCATTAGCAATTTACTTCCCTGCGGCCCTTTTAATAACTGGAGTAAACTACGTTTTCGCGACATTAACCATGAAAACCTTCATAATACTCATTTACGGTTACACTGTTTTCATCACTATGATCATGCTCATATCAACTACTCCCCGAAGGCAATTCCTACGTTTCCTCGAAAAAACACACTTAGACGTAGCTTTTTTCCTAGTTCTCAATATAGTTGAAGAACTTAATGAGATGCTTGATTCCAAGAAAGCTAGGGGTTGGGAACCAGGATGCAATATTTTGAAGTACTATGTTATATTAGTAGATGCCATCAAACTCTCCATTATAAGACTTGCAAGCATCGAAGACGCATTGTTAGCTCGAGGAGTAGAAAAAGACTAAATAGAAATGAACCGCCCATTCTCATATATAACAGTACCATCCGCGTAAACTTTCCCTTTGCTCATATCTTTGATCATATCCCAGTGGATGGATGAAACGTTTCTTCCACCTGTTTCCGGATATGAGGATCCCAAGGCCATGTGAATGGTTCCGCCTATTTTCTCATCAAACAAAATTTCTTTTGTATACCTCTCTATATTGTAGTTAAGTCCGAAAGCTATCTCCCCAAGTCTGGAGGCGCCCTCATCCGTCGATAGCATCTTTTTCAAAAACTCTTCCCCTCGTCTAGCAGACGCTTCGACAACTTTACCGTTCCTAAATACCAGCCTGACGCCTTCTACTTCCACACCACGCCATATGGCTGGGTATTCAAACTCTACGAAACCTTCGACAAGTTCTTCGACGGGGCCAGTAAATACCTCGCCGCCAGGCATGTTGTTCCGGCCATCGTCAGCGATCCATTTCCGCCCCTCTACACTTACCAGCAAATCTATTCCCGGTCCGACAAATCTTAACTCCTTAACTTTGTTGAGGAATTCAGCAATCTTTGAAATATGGTCTCCAATCCTCATCCACTCCCCCACCGGGTCTTCGCTGTCAGCGTGGAGAGCGTGGAAGACGAAATCCTCATATTCGGATATGCTCATACCAGCTTCCTGTGCAAGTGCCTTAGTCGGGTAGATCGTCACCACCCACTTAAGCTCTCCTTTAGCACTCCTCTCAAGAAATATCTTGTTTAATTCCTGTCTTGCCCTAGATCTAATTCTGATTTTTTCCGGGTCCACACTCACTAGCGGCTTTGTGTGGGACGGTGAGATAATGCTGATAGAGGCATTGATTTTTTCTATGAGTTCCTTTTCAATAGGACTCACGTGAGAAAGGACTGTAGGGGAAGCCGCTTTATAAAAAGCTTCCGTTATCGATTCCTCGTCGAGTCTTATCATGACCGGGTAAGCGTTCTTCTCCACGATCTTTCTCACGAGTTCTCTGACCAGAGGTATTGCCTCGATGCTAGCGTTTATCAATACCTCCTCTCCCGGTTTCAGGTTTAAAGAATACTCTGTGATTATTTCTGCGTGTTTCTGGATCCTAGGGTCAATCAAAAATATCCCCTTTCATTTTCTCTCGGCTAGGACTCTATCTAATTGAAGCAAGCCAGCTATGTTGTCTCCTATTAGTTTGATTTTAGCTAGAAGCTCGCTCGCGTTTTTCTCTTCCTCTACTTGCTCATCTACAAACCATTTGAGAAATGATTCAGCAGCTTTGTCATTATGCTTTATTGCCAAGTCGACTAGCTCCCATATCCTCTCAGTATTTCTTCTTTCTGCGTTATAGAATTCTTCCATAAGCTCTAAAGGGGAGTTCCATCGTTTAGGAGGGGCTGGGATATCGTAGAGTTCTATCTCTCCGCCTCGGTCAATGATGTGTTCATAGAACTTCATGGCGTGTTCCAATTCTTCCTTAGCTTGGATTTTGAAGTAGTGTGAGAACCCTGATAAGGATTTTTCATCGAAGAATGCTGCCATTGATAGGTATAAATACGCATTTTGAAGCTCTTGATTCAACTGCTTATTGAACGCTTTCAATAATTCCGCGTCCACAATATCACCAAGTTATACTTATACGGGGGTTCGCTAATAAATTGTTCCATAGAGTTAAACATTTTTTACTTTCAGGTTAAGGTTATAAGTTGTGGGGAATACTTTGCCAGAACCAATCGAGTACGCTGAAGCACTGTCTCTAGCATTCGCGCTTGAAGCCTCTGGTTATCCAAAGCCAGGTAATGTGGATAGGCTTCATGATTTGCCTGGGCTTTCATACGAAGCCTTCCTGGTAACAAGCATAGTTTCATTGAAATACTTGGAAAAAGGGGTGAGAAGAGGTGTCAAGGGCTGGGGGAGCGTCGTCTTCGGCGACTTAGTTTACGGCATTGTCTCGGACTCTATAAGGAAGTCAGGCTCTTCTAATACCTGTCTCGGATCGAGCTTACTATTAGCGCCGTTGAGTGTTGCGATAGGTCTGTGTCTCAGGCGCGGGGAGGAGATTCTAGACTGTTTTCTCAAAATGGTTGGCGAAGTCTTATCTGCATCTACAATCGAGGACTCGATCGAGTTTTACAGGGCCGTTAGGGAGGCCAAGCCGAGCTACATCAAGCCGAGCGATGAGACGGGAGATTATGTGAACGTGTGGGACCATGATTTTAAGAAGAAACTTAAGGCAAAGCGGCATAGGCTTAAAGACGTTCTGGAGTTCAGCTCTTCTCACGATATAGTGGCGCACGAGCTAGTTAACGGATACCCCCGGAGCATTAATGCCTTAAGATTCATCTCCGAAAGATTTAACGCGCATAAAAATTGGAATAGGGCCGTTGTAGAAACATATCTATACTTATTAAGCCGAGACCATGACACGGTGATTGCCAGGGAACATGGTTTTGAAGTGGCTGCCAGGGTCAGGGATCTAGCTGGGAAAATCATCATAAAGGTGTTAGTGGCGGGTCAGACTGACTGGGCTGGGATAGTTGGCTCTTTAGATAGCGAAATCAGGAAGATGAAAGTTAATCCAGCTTCCATAGCAGATTTAGTGGTTTCATCGATCGCTTTATACACAGTAGACTCCTTAACTAAGCATAATCGTTTCCTCAATCTAAACCGGGGTTAGCCCTCCTCAATATTCTTTAAACCTTTCCTCTCTAGACACATCCCCTCTCGGATGATATCCGAGAGCCTCCCAATACCCGTCAACATACTTGTCCGTGAACACTATGTTTTTCAACCATTTGGCGCTCTTCCAACCGTAGAGATGAGGTATTATGAGTCTAACGGGATAGCCGTGTAGGAATTCTAGGGGTCTTCCATTCATCTCTAACGCTAGGAATGCTGAAGACTTAAAGACCTCCTGATAAGGAAAGACGGTGGCATATCCATCCATTCCCTGAGTGTAAACCCATTTAACATTGCTCGCGGGTTTGACCATGTTAATGATTTTCTCGAAAGGCACCCCTCTCATGGCAATGTTCTTCACACTCCAGCCTGTAACGCAATGAAAATCGATGGTATAGTCGCGTGTCCCTAGCTCGTATAAATCTTTGAGAGTCAACTTAACCGGGTTTTCAACCAACCCTGATACCTCAAGGCGCCACTCAGTTAGAGAGAATTTGGGAACACCGAGAATATTATAGACTATTAGATCCGGTATGTAAGTTTGTCCCGGGACCTCGTTATTCCTTTCGCCATCATTATTGATGAACGTGGGGGGATCGTAAGGAGTAGGGTTTAGCTTCAACTTCTCGCGTAGACCTATCGGTAATGTGAACAAAACCCTCTTAACAACATTGTATCTAGACACTATTCTTACACCAATGTATTTTTCACTATCAATTGGAATTCTAAGTCTATAAAGGATGTGCTTATTTCCAATCGCTTCGTTTGATTCGAATGCTATATTAAAACCATCATGTGTGCCGAAAACTATTCTAAAGACTTTCTCAGCCAGTCTAATGATATCATTCGTGCCACCGACTCGTTCATCTTCAACACGACAGTCGATTACAACGTCAATTCCCTTGAGACGAGTTCCTTTTTCCTCAACAGCATAGCATCTCATTGAAAACCCCTAGATAAATATAAGGTTTGCAAGGTATTATTTTATATAAAGAAAACTGCAGGGATGGCGGATCATGAGTGAGGACTTACCTGTCGAATTAAGGCTGAAGCTATATCGGAAATATTTAACAAAGTTGGGTAGTAAAGGCGAGGAGACAGTTAAGAAAGAAGAGGATAAAGAAGACCCCGAGAAAAAAGTATGGAGTGCTCTTTCCGATGAGAGGGCTCAGGAAATCATGAGTAAAATTAAGATGAAATACCCCGAGGTATACGATTTATTGATCAGAGAATTGTATAAAGCGATCCGGCAAGGCGTTATCGAGAAGTTGGATGGATTAACATTGTTAAGTATTGCTAGAGGGATAGGGTTGGATATCAAGCCGGATTTGCGGATAAAATTCGTGAAGAATGGTAAAGAAGTAGATATGAAGGAATATTTAAGTTAGAAGAAAAAGAACGTTGTTTTTAAAAGAAGTATTATTTTACGCCATACATCGTTAATGCTAGAACAGCCATTTTCGTCCACAAACCATTTTCAGCCTGCTCATAAATGACGGATCTCTTCGGATCATCTATAACTTCGTCATCTGCCTCGTAACCTCTGAATATGGGTAGTACATGCATTAACACGCCGCTCTTATCCATTAAGTCCATTAATTCGCGAGTTACTTTCCAATTCCTGTATTTTTCATACAGTTTCAATTCTTCATCCTTGAATTTGCTATATCCTACACTTACTAGAGTTGGCGATGCCCAGTTCCTCGGAAACACGGCATGCGCTCCTCTCACAGCCTCCTCAAGATTGTCGGTGAATTCTAGGCTTCCTCCATGCTCTCTAGCGAGTTCTTTCGCCTTTTCAACTAGCTTAGGATCTAAATCAAAGCCCGGCGGACGAGCCACTACGACGTCGACCCCGAAACGCGGGAACAGTATCATGTCTTCTTGGACACTGCACCAACCCCGGATTTCTGGGCTGTATGCCCACATTATAACGTACTTCTTGCCCTGGGGATTTGCGAATCTCTCCCTAAATGTAAATATATCGGCCAGCCCCTGTGTAGGGTGAAACATGTCGTCAGCCATGTTGATCACTGGAATGTTTGCCGCCTGGGCCATCTCGCGGATATAACTATTTCCTACACCATACAAGTAGTCGATTGCCTTATCGAGAATCCTGATTCCCAATCCATGTCCGTACACATCGTACATTGCGGCAACATCTTTTATAGCTTCTCCAGCTTTTTCCTGCTTTCCAAAAGCCATCCTAGTGGTTGTTGCATCTATAAAGGCAGCATGTCCACCTAGGAACGCCATCCCGGATTCGAATGCGGCCCTAGTTCTCGTCGAGCCGGCGAAGAATAACATGTAGAATACTTTGCCCGATAATATCTTGGGTATTTGCTCGGTGCCGTAGTAGTGAGCTATTTCTTTGAATTCTTTAGCTAGTTTGAGCGCAATTTCTATTTGATCATCAGTCCAATCTAGAGTGGATATTAGGTCTTTACCGCTTAGCTCTCTCACAAGGTGTCTTAATGCGGGCATTGATTTCACCTGCATTTATTATTATCTCAGCAATAAATATTTAAACGGATTCTAGTTCAATTTTAAAAACCCTGGGGCTTTAGTAAACCATTGGGGTGGGCAATAGGTGAACAAGAAAATTCTCGCGGGTTTGACAGTAATAATATTGATTGCGATTGGAGCATTTGCATGGTTTTCATTTTCAAGACCGGAGGCAACGCGGAGGATTGTCATATATGCCTATAATGATAGAATCACTGGTATAGACCCGAGCCTGGAGGATGATACCGGTTTAGTTGTGCTAGGATCTGTCTACGAACCCCTCGTGTATTATGACCCTCGGACAAATGAGTTCTTACCGGCACTTGCAGTTAATTGGACGAGAAACGATGAAGGCACGGAATGGATTTTCAAACTCCGCGAAGGTGTAGTTTTTCATGACGGCTCCGTTTTCAACGCTTCGGCTGTGAAGCTCAGCATAGAGAGGGCTAGAGACATATATAGGTCGACGGGACGCGGAATGGGATACATATGGGACATGGTCTCGGAAATAGAAATATTGGATCCTTACACCGTTAAATTCGTCCTGGAGTATCCGGCTAGGCTCGACCTGATAGCATCGGCATCTTACGCTGCCTACATATTTTCTCCAGCAGCGCTGGAAAAAGCTGGCGTCACAGACCCCTTGGATAGAAGGCTTGAAGATTGGTTCAACCAGGGTAACTCGGTGGGAACGGGACCGTATACTATAGAAATTTACAAACCCGACTCCGAGGTGAGGCTTAAGAAGTTTGATGACTGGTGGGGTTGGAGCATTATCAATAACCCTAGTGCTCCGGACTATGTGGTTATAAGAATCCTGACCGAGCCTCAATCGCAATACAATGGTCTGACAACCGGAGATATAGATATAGCATCCAGCATTCCAAGAGATTATGTCGGCGAGCTTCTGAGCAGGGGTTATAAGTCCTATAATCTAACTACCTATCACAACTACATATTGTTTTTCAATACGAAAAGATACCCGACTAATGTGACCGAGTTTAGGAAAGCGATTGCTCATTCCATAAATCTTGACGAGCTCGTAACAATTTGCATGAAAGGATTTGCATTGAAAGGTTCGGGAATCGTTCCCCATTATTTCCCTGGGCATGTAGACAATTTAGTCTACAGTTATAACTTGACGAAAGCAAGAGAATATTTGGATCAATCAAACATTACGACGCCGGTAAGGATAGAGTTTCTATATCAAGTAGACTACGAGGAGAATAGGGTTCTTGCTGAGACTATTAAATCCAGACTCTCGCAGCTCGGTATCGAGGTAGTATTGAATCCGCAACCTTGGACTGCTCTGAAGGAGATCGCTAAGGGTATCTGGGAAAACCCAGAGGACACACCTCATCTAATTATTGCAGATTGGTGGCCAACCATCCCAAGTCCTTATGACTACTTGTACTCGATGTTTCACAGTGAATCAAAGGAGTGGAATTATGCTGGCTACGAGAACTCATACTTCGATGAACTAATCGATGAAGCATGGATGCTTGAGGGAGTCAACTACGAACTCGCGCTGTCTAAATACAAGGAGGCACAGGAGATCCTATTCAATGAAGTGATAGGCATTAATCTATGGGATGAAATCAAACCCTTCATATATAACCCCAGGATAGAGATCCCGGATAATGCTGTGAACCCCTTGTACATGTACGTTATATTCTTCCAGTACGTGAGGGTGGGCCAGTAGAAAATGCCGGTTAGTCTAAACTACTTGATAAAAAGATTTTTTTGGAGCATAGTAGTGTTGATTGGTGTCGTAGTTTTCTCCTACTTAGTAATCATATTATCTCCCGGAGATCCCGCAGTCAAATGGGCGGGAAATCCAAGAGGAGTTAACGCCACTCTTGCGATAGAGACAGCTAGACGAGAGCTAGGACTCGATAAACCCCTATACTTGCAAGTTATTGATTTCGTCTTTAAAGTTTTCACCGGTGATTTGGGCACCAGTATTGCGTATAAGCAGCCAGTCTTCTCAATCATATACACTAATATTGCTGCAACCCTGGAGCTTCTTTTTTGCTCCTATATAATAGCTCTTCCCATAGGAATTTTCCTTGGAGTTTACTCAGCTCTTCATAGAGACGAGTTTGTCGATGATTTACTACAATCTATTGGTACTATCATGGCGAACACGCCAGCCTTTTGGCTGGGGGCAATTGTATTCCTTATTCTTGTTTCAACCGGTAATCCGGTTTATGGAAGAATTGACACAAGACTAGTATTAGAAACCGGATTCAAACCTATAACCGGGTTTTACTTGTTAGACAGCATACTCCAGGGTAATATACTAATTTTCTTCGACGTCCTTGGGAAATTGATTCCGCCAAGCTTAATAATCGGAATATATCCTCTCGGTCTTTCAATAAGATTAACTAGAACGCTTTTGGCTGAGTCGCTAACTGAGGATTTTGTGAGAGTAGCAGTTGCGTGGGGTGTAAAAAGAAGGCGCGTTATATGGAGGTATGCTTTCAGAGCTAGTATACCTGCCCTCGTTCAAGTATCTGGGTTGGCCTTCGCGTACAGCTTAATAGACGCCATGGTTGTCGAATACGCTATATTCGGAAGAGAAGGATTGGGGAGACTCCTCGTAGATGCATTGAATTACAGCGACTTCAAGCTCGCGATCGGATTGTTGGTGACTGTTACACTGTTTTACCTGATAATTAATACGCTAGCGGACGTCGTTCAGGCTTTAATCGACCCGAGGGTGAAGCTTTGAATGAACAGTAAATCAGGAATAAACCACAGTGCAAACCCTCACAATGAAGGGATTCGCAAAAGGATTTTCCTCACCTTTGGTTTCCTAGACTCTGTCGTTAGGGCCTGGAGAAGAAGTCTAAGGCTTAAGATCGGTCTCAGCATCTCGATTGTCATAATTATTATGGGTATACTTTCGCCTCTCATAGCCCCATATCCCAGGGATGGAATGGGATTTGTTCCGGAAGATGCGTTACAGAAATTGCGGTTGCCCCCGTCTTCTCAACATATCTTTGGAACTGACACGCGGGGAAGAGATGTTTTCTCCAGAGTTCTACTGGGAATACAGTCAGCGTTGTTGCAAATATTTATCGTGGTTTCATCCAGTTTGTTGATAGGATTGTTCATGGGCGTGCTCGCAGCATATTATAGAGGTTTCGTTGAAACCTTGATAAGCTATCTAATTGAGCTGTTCATGAGTATACCAGCTATTGTTATTGCATTGGCTTTGAGGCTTATAATAGGCTCAGGCATGCTTACTGTAGTACTATCCCTCATAACGACATGGTGGGCTTGGTATGGTAGGATGGCTTACATTTACTCTAGAAGCATCGTGGAGATGGACTATGTTCTTTTGGCTAAATTGTCTGGTGTTCCAAGTTACAAAATCATCTTCAGGCATGTTTTCAGAAATACGTCGCCACCAGTATTTGTTCAAGCAGTGACCGATTTAGGTAGTGTTCTCCTCGAAGCCTCTGCCATAAATTTCCTTGGACTTGGATTGTCACCTGACTCACCGGAATGGGGAGTTATCATGCAGGAGGGTATACAGTATATCTCGATCTCACCGTGGATTAGTGTTTTTCCTGGTATTTTCCTCTTGGTCACAGCCCTTGGATTCAGCCTTATCGGGGATAGCTTGAGGGAGGAAGTCGATCCAAAGTTGAGAAGGAAGTGGAGGCTATGGTTTTAGCTATAGAAGCAGAAGAGTTAAAGATAGGTTACGAGGATGACACCACGATTTGGGCTGTAAAAGGAGTTTCATTCCGTGTTGAAGAGGGCGAGATATTTTGCCTAGTAGGGGAGAGTGGTTGCGGAAAGTCCACTACCGGGAATGCGATCGTAGGCATTTTGCCCCCCTATGCAGTCACCGATGGGGTCTTGAGAATTTTTGGAAAAACTGTCATACAGGGAAATAAGAGAGATTACACAGGGATTAGGGGGCGGATAGTTTCATACGTCCCTCAGAACCCGGGCTCAAGCCTCAATCCCTACCTGACTATCGAGGAACAATTCTATTATGTATTAAACAGCATCTATGGTTGGGATAAAAAGAAAGCTATTGAAGAAGCGTCGAAATACTTGAAACTCGTTGAACTAGATCCTGAACGAGTCATGGATCAGTTCCCTCACGAACTCAGCGGGGGGATGCAGCAGAGAACAGCCATCGCGCTAGCGCTCTCTACTGGTGCGAAGATAATAGTAGCAGATGAACCGACCTCGGCTTTAGACGCCCACCTGCGGCTTGGTTTAATAAGACTGCTGACGCGATTAAGGGATTCTGCCGGATTGACATTAGTATTTATCACCCATGACTTGCTTTCTGCTGGAAAAATATGTGATAAAATCGCTATAATGTATTCAGGAAGGATATTAGAGATGGGAGCATCTGGCCAAATATTGACGGAACCTTTGCATCCATATACGGAGTTACTAGTTGACTCAGTGCCGGTTTTAGGTCTGTTAAAACCTTTGAAAGCAATCCCCGGTGAACCACCGTCTCCAATTGTTGAGGTAAAGGGATGCATATTTCTTGACAGGTGTCCGAAAAAATTCGAAAAATGTAGCACTTCGCATCCGCCCTCCGCGTTTATTCACGAGAGAATAGTTGAGTGTTGGAGGTATCTTGAGAAATGAATAATGAGATCATAGTAAAGCTTGAAAACGTGGCTCTCGGGTATTATACAACACAGAAAGGATGGAAGTCCGTTTTAAAGACAAGACAATACGTTGTACACGATATAAACCTTAATGTAGTCGATGGAGAGCGAGTCGTCATAATTGGAGAGAGTGGATCTGGTAAGACAACGCTTCTAAAAACGATACTCGGGATTCTACCACCATTCAAAGGTAAGGTTTACGTATTAGGTAAGAGCATATATGACTTATCCGCCAAGGAGCGAAGAAAAATTACTAAACAGATAGGTTATGTTCCCCAAGACCCTTATAGGTCGTTAAATCCTCGTGTAAAAATAAGAACCGTAATAATGGAGCCCTTGGAGAAAACGAATCTATCCGAGTCCGAGAAACTTCAAAGAGTGATGGACGCGATCAGACTTGTACAACTACATGAGAAAATACTTGACTACTACCCAATGCAGTTGAGCGGCGGGATGTTACAGAGAGTATTGATAGCGAGAGCTATCGTACACGATCCGGAGATTCTAATCCTAGATGAACCCACTTCCGCGTTAGACGTCTCGATACAAGCTCAAGTTATTAATTTGTTAAACTCAATTCACAGGAAGCTCGAACTAGCAATGTTAACCGTGACCCATGACCTAGCGATTGCCCAATACCTGGGTGACAGGGGGATAATACTATATAAGGGGAGGATTGTCGAAGAAGGAGAGATTGGTAAAATACTCTTGTCACCATCTCACGATTACACTCGTTTATTGATTGCAAGCTATAGGGCTTCATTATAAGTTTTAAATGTTCAACCAAATAGAAATAATGCTGGAGAAAGGTAATGAGCCTTAGTGAAGTGTATTTACCTGCAAAGCAATACAGAATAGTCTTGTACATTCTAGATGGTGTCGAGTCTCTAGAAAAAGTTGCGGAGAAAATGGGGCTTAAACCCGACGATCTAATGAGGGATGTAACCGAGCTAAACAATAAAGGTTTGATCTACGTGGAGAAAATTGTAGAGAAAAAATACAGGCTATCTAGGATTGGAAAACTATACTTAGAGAAGGATGTTCCAGAAAGATTGATCCTGTTGAACTATGATAAATGCCCTGAGAAGATGTTATCGAATCTAGTTAGGTGTATAGCTGAGTTAACAGGTATGAATCCAGGCGAGATTTCAATTGGAGTACAGTATTTGATAAAATCCGGTTGTGCCAAAATAATGAATGACACATTGATTATGATAAACCAAGAAGCTTGCAGGGAGATCGATTCGAAGGCAGGAGTAATTAGAGATTTACTGAAAAAGATAGAGAGCAATGAAGATATCCGGGAAGATGAAGCACTGGAGTTGAAAAAAAGAAAAATGATCGAAGTAGTTGAGAGAAAAGTGATCAAGCTGAGGCCATCAAGTTTTCTCTTAGATTTGTTTAGTAAGGGGTTAGTCAAGGAGAAAGAGTTAATCACTATCGTAAGACCGTCAATGGCATCGAATCTTCAAAAGTATGCTATCAAGGAATTTGATCTATCGGTCCCATTACCGAGGGTGCCAGTGGTTAGAAAACACCCTTTCATGGAGTTCATTGATGATCTAAGGGACATCATGGTTGCACTTGGGTTCGAAGAAGTAAAGGGACCTCATGTTGAAGCTGAGTTTTGGAATTTCGACGTTCTCTACCAAGCTCAAGACCACCCTGCTAGGGAGATCCATGATACCTTCTACATAAAGGACGAAGCAAGAGCTATTATCCCTCCTGAGTTGCTGGAGAGAGCTAGAAGAATTCATGAGAGTGGGTGGAAGTATAAATGGAGTCCTGAAAGAGCCGTGAGACTCGTCCTACGCAGCCAGACCACAGCGGTCTCTGCGAGGACAATATTTGAAAGAGGAGAGGGGGAATACCGGGTATTCACTATTGATCGAGTATTTCGTCCGGAAAACCTTGATGCGAAACACAGTATGGAATTTTACCAGTTGGATGGTATTATTGTTGGTAAGAACGTTAACTTTAAACATCTACTGTACTTCTTTAAGGAACTGTCAGCAGCACTGGGTATAAAGGAGGTTTGGTTCAAACCTGGATATTTCCCATTCACGGAGCCCAGTGTTGAGGGCTATATTAGACACCCTAGTCTGGGATGGGTGGAAGTGTTCCCCGGAGGGGTCTTTAGGCCTGAAGTAATGGAGATTCTGGGCGCTCCTAATACCAGGGCTGTTGCATGGGGCATCGGTGTGGACAGGCTGGCTATGCAAGTTCTTGGAATAGACGACATACGGTTGCTGTTTTCAAGAGACCTCGATATGCTAGAGAGACTGACGTATGCGGGATTACCTTACAAGTTCACAAAGACGGATGGAAAAAGTGTTAAAGTATACGAGTACCCGGAGTAACATGGTGTAGGTTTACTGATGATTAATAAGTATGGCACTTCTTCTCTGAAGGTTTTCATCACAATATTGCTGGAAAAACTTTTAAAGTCTAGACTTGGATTTGATCAAGCCGTAAGAATAGCCATAAAAAAATCATCTTTGAGTAAGGAAGACAGAGCGATTTCATATCGCATAGGTTATGAAACCCTCGTCAACTTCTATGGACTTAAAATGTTGGCAAAAAATAGGGGTTTCGGAGTAAGTGCTGCATCAATTGCAGAATATTTAGAATCAATAAGGTTTGACTTTGAAGAATATCGGAGAAGAATAATTGAATTAACGAGTGATTACCCGATAACGTTGAAACTTTCTTTAAGATACAGTTACCCCTCATGGCTGGTGAAGAAACTTATAGGACTTATAGGTGTGGAAGAGACCGAGAAGACCCTTAAAAGCTTGAACGAGAAGAAACGCTGGGTTCGCGTGAATACATTGACAGTAAAAGTCGAAGAAGCTATGAAATGCCTTAATGATGAAGAGATCGAATTTCATCCTCATAGTGAGTTTGAAGACCTTTTCAAGATCGATGACCCATTCTATCCGATTGGGAAGTCGAATTGCGTGAAGAAAGGGTATTTGATCCCCGAGGATATAGGGTCTTATATTATGGTTGAGAGTATTCAACAATTAGTAGGCCAGGACTTGCTTGATGCTTGTTCAGCACCTGGTGTCAAGCTTCTCCACTTATTATCTCGAAGAAGAATTTCGAGTGTTGTGATTGTTGATTATTCATTGAAGAGACTTCTATATGTTAGGAGTTTATTGAGATATCTGGAGGGCGATTTGAAATCAATAATAATACATGGCGATTCTAGGATTATTGAATATGGTAGGCGTTTCTCAACCATTATTCTTGACGCTCCCTGTTCAGGCTCTGGAGCGGTTTATGGAGATCCTAGTGTTAAACTGCGGTTGTCAAAGAGCGAACTTGAAAGATATCACGAAATCCAGTACAGGCTTTTGAATAATGCTTTGAAGAATGGATATGATATCATATATGCTACTTGTAGCATCATACCTCTTGAGGGAGAAATAGTTGTTCAAAAACTTGTAGATAAATATGGTGTTGAACTAGTGAGGCTCAACTATCCGTATCTTGACCCATCATACCCATCATATAGAGTATCGCAAAAAACGCACCGGATAAGACCCCATAGAGTTGATGGACAAGGATTTTTCATAGCCATTATCAGAGGGAGTTAAAATGCAACTTGGCATTGATAAAATATACGGAGTCCACTATAGCAGGTGTCATGGATTAACGGCCGGTTTAGATCTACTATTTCCTCCTAAAAAATGTCCACTAGACTGCACATGGTGTCCAATGGGCAAGACGGTGGTGAAAACGAGAAATCTCGTCGAGGCAGACATCAAAGGGTTGGACGAGATAGACGCCTTTAAAAAATTACTCGGCAGACAAGGCCTAGATCTAAAAACCCTTTATATATGGGGTTCTGGGGATCCATTATTGAACAATAAAATAGTGTCCGTTTTAAAGGTCATGAAAGAAGCAAACATGATGAACAAAATAATTGTTCATACCTCCGGATTATTATTCCCAAAATACTATACCTCTGGGCTCTTCGAACTGGTCGACGAATTCATAATACCATTCGAATGGACAAGAGGTGGCATGATGGAACTTGGATGGGAAAACTCCGTATCAATCTCAACATTCTCGTCCATACTTTCAGAGGTTAGTAAAAAGTACCCTGAAAAGGTAAGTCTAGAGATTACTATTTTCAAACTCGCTGGTGGGACTTACCCTTCTATTCACGACATGCACGAAATAGCAAATTACATGACGAAGATTCGTCCAGAGAGGATTTACCTGAAAACTGTTAATAGACCGGTTAGTGAAAGAATTCATAGTGTTTCATCGAGACTTTTAGAAGAGTATGCCAGTCTCCTGGAGAGGTTTAATCTGAATCCAACTATCTGCGAAAACAAGGTCGATGTCGATCTCAATCTTCAGATACCAAATTTAATCAGGCTATTATACAATCACATTTTGCGGAAACCGCTGAGTTATGAAGAAATAAAAAACATTTACGGAGACAAGGGAGTAATTTCAGCAGAAAACCTTGTTACGATGGGAAAAGCATTTAAACTAGCATGGGAGAAGAAGGTGTTTTACCGGGGAGTTATTTAGTTTTGCGCGATTTTCGGAAAAAAATCTTTGCGCGATTTTCAAGATTAAAGCCATCAGTGAGAGTGTCAAGCAGATCAACAATACTAGATGGAGCTCATCAATGGACATTTTCATTAACCAAGTTTTTATGATTAAGCTCAGGGAGAATAAAAACATAGAGGGGTATAAGTATAGTGTCTAGTTACGTGTTGCTGTACGTATTCGTCGGCATCATGGTATTAAAGATCGTTGGAGCGTACTTCAAAACGAGAAGAGTGGGTGAACTAGCAGGATACATCCTCGCATCTATCATTCTAGCATTATTTTTTTACGGTTCAGTAGACCCCAAGGAGCTTGAATTAATCGCTGAGATATCCTCCATTTTGATAGTATTCCACGCGGGTTTAACTAGCGATTTCAGTGAAGTTCTCGGAAATCTCAAGAAGGCATTATTTATTTCTGTTACGGCCGTCGGTTTCACCTTCGCAATAATTTTCTCCTCGCTATATTACCTTGGTCTTCCACTGGAAGTTTCGTTAATGATCGCGATTCTATTTTCGAACACCGCTACTGAGACTACAGCGCTTGTTTTAGAAAAACTCGGGCTTGAGTTAAAGAACTTGTTAATATCTGCCAGTTTTATTGATGATGTTATCGTACTGTTTCTCGCGATAGTTTATTTCAACTTATTGAGAGGTGTAGGTTATGTAGATCTTATAACCTCTTTGAGTATTTCTATTGGAGTCTTTGCATTAGTATTACAATTGGGTATGCGAAGAGATTTGGTAACCGGATTCTTCGCAAAAATATCGAAATCTTATGAGACGTTTGTTGATTCAACCATTCTGATACTAACTGGCTTAGTAGTATTGTTTATTATATTCAAGGGAAGTGGGTTGATAGCTGGATACCTAGCGGGCTTATTTTTGTCTATGGGTTCTTCTATTAAAGATCCCTTCCTTCGATTTAGGTCCAAGATAATAGATTTCAGCATAATGCTTGACAGTTTTATTGATTCAATGTTCATTCCAATGTTCCTCCTATACGTATCCCTCTTCGTAATTAAACCTGGAATAAACATGTTTCTTGTCGTGGTGGTTTTCACAGGTGCTGTTATCGGAAAATTTATACCGTATTTCTTCTTCATGTTTAGAGATAAGCGATTTAAGAACAACGCGGTCTTGGCGGGGATTTGTATGAGTGGACGAGGTGTTCTAGAGATGGTGTTAGTTATGTATGCTATGAACTTGGGATTATTACATGATGACATGGTCAACACGGTACTAGCCGCGTCCGTTTTAACCAGCCTGTTCGCCATGATTTCGACTAGTGGTCTACACGAAAAGATGAGAATCAGTTAGGCCCGTCAATTCATCCCATCTAAATGGTCATCCCTTCCAAGCTTCATCCTTCAAAATTATTAATGGTGGACTAACTTAATAAGCTTGGACAAGTTTATCTCGCTGATTACAACCGGATGAGGTATTCTATTGCGGTGGAGAATAGCTGGGTGAACCTCTCCAACGAAGCCTACATATGTATCGTTAACTTCTATATAGCTGGTTCTCTCCTCGAGGAACCCATTTTTCCTCCCCTTGATGAACTTGTGAGCCACTTTGAAGTGCTCAAGCATACTAGCCACAGCGGATAAGCCGTCCGTTAAGGTGGCCTTATCATGAGATATTGCAATACCTAGGTGTCTTTCGACCTGAACATGATTCGACAAGTCCCCTGGAATAGCAACATCCCCTATCTCAAAGATTTTTATCATGGCTCGTTTGCCCGAGTTTTCGGCAACCGTCTCTAATAATCCTGGAGCAAGCCATATCCTTACCCCCGTGAATCTCTCAGACCTTGGGTTGGCAACCGTGAACATTTTTTCATTCAAGCCGAAAATCCCCAATTGAACCTGTTCATTACTCATCATGTAGTTTGCTACCTCTATAAAACTCATTCCTAAAAGGAGATCTCGTACTTTCCTCGAAAACGCTTCAATTGGATGGATTCTACCCGGATGGGTTGAAAATGGAAGTGAGTCAGCTTCTGAACCGATGTTATGGTATCCAAGGGAAATCGAAATATCTTCCGCGATATCGACCCATGACTTAACATCTATTCTAAAGACCGGTATTTTCAACCTCAAATACTTCTCCCCAATCTCCACAGCTTCATAATAATGTCGTTTTAATAGATCAAGAGTCTCGGCTACACTTATCGAAGTTCCTATCAAGCTGTTCACGTCATCTATGTTGATCTCCATAACGGTTTTTTCCATTCTGGGGGCTACAACCTTCTCTGCATCTGGATAAAAAACTTCTACCGCTTCAATAGTCCCACTACGAGATCTTTCCGCTATGTTGACTGCCATTATGGTTACCATGTCGACTGCAGTATCCTTGTCAATGCTAGTAGAATCGATCAAAATGTTTTTTGTTGAAACATCCACTTTTGAAGATTCTCCATTAACAATAGGCGCTAAGCTCAGTATTTGACCCGAGGAGTCCATTAATACCGGATATCTCTTCATGTTTGAAATGATCTTACCATATAATTGTCCTTGATCGGTCTCTGTTAGTGCATCCCTTAAGCTCATCTTACGTGTGGTGTTTAGTGGAGTAAAGAAGGACGAATCTGGATCCATTGTTTTATAATATATTGGTGGTTGCACCTTATCGAGGTCGTAGACACCTATGCTGGCTTTCCTTCTCTCTCTTCCATAGGTTGTTGCTAGTTTTTCCTGTAATTGCATAATTTGTCTTACTGCTTCATCATCCAACACCAGGTCTTTAACGATTGCTAATGCTATGTAGGGTCTCTCCGGGATTTCCTCGGCATACCCCTTAATGGTAGATATCTTGAAATTCAGTTGTTTCAAGGGCAAGTTCATAAAATTGCGCAGGCTTCTTGCTAACCCTTCTACGCTAAAAATGTCAGGCCTGTCTTGATTTGCCTCATACTCTAGAATGTCTCCATCTATTTTCTCTACTTCGCATTTCAGAAGGGCCAGATATTTTTTAATTTCATCAGCATTTAACCTCTTGCCTATCAACCTTTCAAGGTCGCTTATGCTGACTTTAATTGTTGGCATGGAAATCACATATTCTATCTTACTTCAGTAGTTCATCTCTTATAATAGCCCAGGCTTCATTAATAACGATTTCCTCGTCCTTTGTCCACGCAAGGAGGTTCTCTTGTTTAAATAGGTCAGATATTTTCTCAATACCACTTTTATAGGCTAGTGGAGCGTAAACTGATAGGAACGTGCTGGCGCCCCTTATCTCTCTAAGTCTGAGGAATTGTTTTCTATCTAGTTTTTTGTACAAATACCTTAGAGATATAGGCGTTTCTAGAGCATTCAAGTCTCCGGGCGTCAAAGGCCTTTGAGATTCTATAAGATATTCGAGATGAGGGAGGTCTACACCGCTCTTAAAAGATTCAATGGCATACCAAACTCTGAGATATTCCTTAAACTTGCTTTTTACTTGTTCAGCCTTGTATTTCTGATGGAAAAGGCTTGCTGCAAGGAGCGAAGCAAGGGATATTCGGATTATATTGCTTATTGAAAGGGTTGAAGGACTATCCATATCTGTGTGATAGTACTTGCTAGGCCACTCGTTAAGCATAATGCTGTCCCATCCCCATGCAAGCGTTACGTCGTGATCGCTACCAGCTGTGTAAGGTGATATACTGTATTTTAATCCCGGAAGCTTGAATCCGCTGAATGAAGGTGCAGTATCCATCACATACTTCACTGCTAAATAGGTATAAGGAGATATTGTTGAATCCATGAAGAGAGGGGGTATGACAATATTCAATGTTGACCCGGTCACGGCTTGATTACTTCCAATCATATCAAGATTAATAACGGCTTTCGGGGGATTTTTCAAAGCACTCTTAAGGAATATTGTTCCAGTATACTCTGGTATCCATGCATGGCATGCAGGAACTTCCTTGGTTTTTCCCGATAAAGCTATCGCGAAAGCTATTAGCAGATTCGCAACGCTACCGCTAGCATTATCGTGGGCTCCCGGTTTAGGGTGACAAATGTGACTTGTAAAGAGGATCTCTGGTTCGTCTGAATTACATGCTACTAACGCTGTGATCGGTTCTTCGTTAAACTCGCTCTTGACCTTCCAGCAAATAGTTATTTTTCTAGTTGGATTCTCAACGATCATCGATTGTAGCCTAAGTGCAGTAGTGTAAGGTATGTTCATGACCACTTTGCCGAGGACCTCGCTTCTATCTATGAATAAGCCTGTATAAGGAACAGCATCTTGATATCTCTTTGGATCGTAAACTAGGATGAGTTGAGCGTCAATGTTCTTATAAAGGTCGTAAACGTACCCCTTAGCGAGTACCACGTCTCCTTCACATTTTTCGGTTGTACAGAGGGTTAGTTCACCGCACCCCTCTCCGGAGGGCGAATGTGCTGCAACTATAGTTGGATGGTCTCTTGAATAATACTTCTCTATTACAGTACTCCCTAGTTTGATCTCCAACAGTCCTTCATGAAGATTCCATCCATGAGGTATCTCCATATAGCCTTTAGTCCCACCCGGTGTTATCTTAAGTATCTTAGTTGGTAAACCGAAGCCCTCTACTATTTCCTTCAACTCCTCCACGGTAAGGTTCAGTTCCTTCGAGCCCTGAACTCGGTTGTATCTGGTAATAATGCTTAAAACATCCTCAGTCATGGATTGGTAAAGGTATTTGGAATACGTATCCGATATTTCTCGAATCATTTTTCCTCCAAGGTAAACATTATATTGTCAATTATATTAATAATCTTAGAAACTGTGGGGTGCTTGTTACATGGTGATTGTTAGCATTACTCCGGAGATAGCGATCGAAAGGGGAAGAACTTATGCTGGAGGCCTCGGAGTCCTAGAGGGGGATAAGTTATTAGGGGCCGGGGATTTAGGGTTGGATTATATCGCTTTATCGCTTTACTATCGTCAAGGATATGCAAGCATATCATTCAAGGGAACCGAACCATCGATCTCCCCGGAGGAGCAAGAAACGAGCTTTATCTCTTCACTATCACAGGAGAAAGAGTTCACAATTCAATTGCGTGGAGAAGACATCATTGTAAGACCTTGGGTCTATAGGTATAAAACTGCCAGAGCCGTCCTCTTCGAGGCCGTTTGCCCTCTTTGGGCTAGGAGGCTGACTGATAGAGTTTATTATGAGAACAGCATGGAGGAGACGTTCTACAAATACGCGTTGCTGGCCAAGGCCTCTGGATACTACTTGAAAAACTACGTGGGATTAGACAAGATAAGCATTATCGACTTAGAAGAGAGCTACACATCCATGATTCTCAACGTGATGGATGTATCAAAGCTATCACGCATAATCATCCACACTCCGGGACCTTGGGGGCACCCAAGTTTTCCCGGTGAATTTATTGTCCGAGAATTCGGAGTCTTCCTTGGTGATTATATAAATCTGACCGAGTACTCTCTGTCCAAGCTGGAAAAAGCCATAGTTGTTTCAAAGAAACAAGAATCCGTAGTAGCTACAATATTCCCTAAATATAAGGATAAAATCGTCGCTATTACGAACGGAATACATCTTGGAAGATGGATGCACCCTGTGCTTTACGAGGCTGTGAATAAAGGAGAGGTAAACGTGGACCTATTGAAAAAGGCTAGGCAGGATGCTCGCGATAAACTATACTCACTTGTTAGGAAATACAAAGATAATGTAAACGTGGATGGAAAAATGATAATAGCGTGGACAAGAAGATTAGCCAGATACAAACGACCCTATTTTGTCTCCAGGTTCATTGAAGAAAATCCAGACGTCAATGCGTTCTTTATTGTCGCGGGAAAGCCGCATCCGAGAGACTCGGATGGAATAAGTTATTTGAAGAAGTTCAGAGATCTCGACCTAAAACTCACTAATGTAGCATATATTCCGGAATATAGTATGGAAGTAGCGAAGACTATTCTTCAAGGAGTCGACCTATTGTTGTTCACACCTTTCCCAGGATGGGAAGCATGCGGAACCAGCTATATGAAGGCCATGGTGAACGGGGTTCCCGTGCTTTCAAGTAGAGATGGAGGAGTACCCGAGGTAGTAGAGGACGGCTACAACAGTTGGTTGTTTGGAAGCGAAGTCTCAGATTTCATAAATATATACACTGATCAACGGGCTAGAGAAATTGATGAAAAAGACTATTCAGACTTTCGGAACAAGTTGCTGTGGATTATCGACATGTTTAATAGGGATCCTTCAAGGTACTGGGAGGTAGCGTTTAATAGTCTGAAAACAACCCCGGAGAAAGTCGATATTAAGAGGGCTCTTAAAAAATATTACATTCAAGATTGAGGATTATCGAACGATGAGGACAGATATGGGGGCGTTTATCACCACTGAGAGAGCGATGCTCCCTATCGGGAGTTCTCCGTAAAGGGTTTTTCCCCTCGCACCCATGATGACTAAATCGTATCCTTCTTCAATTATTTCTTTTACCAAACGATAGCTCACGCTCTCAGTCTCGTGATCATATTCAATAAGCTTGTAGGACACGTTGACGGGTTCCTTAGCGATTCTCGATTTAGCCTTGCTTAAGGGTTCAGAATCATCCTTATCGTGCCTGCTTTTTACGAAGACTACGGTTATTTTTGAGCCATAGTGTTTCGCTAGATCAATCGCGATCTCGAGCGCTTTTAGGCTAGATTCGCTCCCATCAACGGGAACTAGAATCTTCCTGTATATGAAACTGATTCTATAAGAGGGTTCTTCACCGATCAAGAGTAGAATACCTCCAAAATACGTTATTAGAGGAAATCCTATTAAAAAACATCCTTTAACGACCCAACACCCAGATACCTGTCAGTTTCAGCTAAAGCCTGTTCCATCGAGAGTCCCGCGTTCGATATCGCGTAAACCGCGTCTATGTTTTCCGGAATAACTATTGATTCTTGGTGTATTGCTTGTATCAATGAAAGATTGTTTCCTGAGACCCTTACCGTGTTTTCGAACACAATATTTTCATAAATATCATTTCTAGAACGACTAACGTCTCTCGCGACTTCGATGATCTTGCTGGTTGAGTCTACGCCAGACTTTTTGGGATCAATTATCAGGAACCGGTTATAACTGCTTAATGTTTCAATAATTTTCGACTTACTGACAGGGGTTTCAAACTCTATATCGAGGTATTGAACGTGCATTAGAGTAGTAGGAACCACGACCGCCTGGGTTTCTATGTGGAGACTTGGAACAACGGTATTAGCGTCTCTCGCATGATGACTGATTTCTTCCAGCGTTTCAAGTTTGATAGAATTTATTGGCCCCCTAGAGTCTTCCCTTGGATCTGCGCCTCTCCTTATGATGAGCGCTTTCACGGTTCTAACATGGAACTCTCTGTGAAGGATACATACTACCCTAAGTAATCCAGTAGTATTGCAACTGACGACTCTTACGTATCTCTTCCCTACCGCGTCATAGAAGTTACAGTATGAACTATAGCTGACTTCAGCTACTTCGGGCTTTTCCCCTCCTTGAAATATAGCCCGCTTTCCGGCTCCCTTATATAATGCAAGGTTTATTAAACCCTTTCCCCCAGGAGAAGCGTCAATTATTATGGATGACATATTGAGGAAATCTTCTATCGTGCCCTTTGGGGTTACTCCTATTTTTTCAAAATCTCCCCATTTTTCTTCTGGAACGAAGATGTCAATTCCTCTCCGAGACGCGACTTTAGAGGCATAATCCGGGGAATACTTGGCCACTCCTACTAGTTTGAAATTAGGATTTTTCAGCACAGCGTCAGCGATTCGCTTACCTATTGTTCCATACCCGTTAATACCGATGGATATCAAAGTCACCATCCCAGGAACATTTTTGATGAGAGCTCCATGGCTTTTAGCGCAGGCAACTCTTCACCTGACAGAAATAATAGTAAGGCGTTTCCACCAGTCGAAACGTGGATCTTATTGTTAACCCTATTCTCATCAACCATTGACCCTAAATGTCCACCTGCTATGAGCGTGAATGCGTTACTGCTATATACGTATTCGAGAAGATTCGTTGTTCCAGCTCTAAATTCCTCCTCTTCGATGACTCCGGCAGGCCCCCTCATGACTATGATTTTTGCATCCCTGAGGAGGTCGCCGTAAATCTTAACGGTATTTTCGCCTATGTCTTTAATTACTCCACGAATTTCGCCAACGTAAACATTTTTAACTTCTCCATTCAATTTTGATTTGAAATCTATTGGGGTCTCGATTGGCGCCCCCCTCATTAGAATGTGTCTAGCTCTTGGCACAAGTGGTAGAAGACCCTTTTCCTCGAGTACTTTCATGTTCTCGACTCCAATGTTGATTCCCTTTGCTACTAAAAACAGGTGTGCAAGGAGTCCAGTAGTTAATATCCTATCAGCTAATTTATTCCTCATTAGGTTTTCCATGACTCTGAGTAGCTCTCTAACCTTGGAACCCCCCAGCACATATATCCTGGGTGATTCGAAAGAATCCAGTATTCTAGTTATTGCTTGGATCTCTTTCTCGAAAACAGGGCCGATACAGCTAGGTAGAGATAGGGGGAATCCAACGATGCTTGGCTGGCTCCGATGAGCTGTTGCAAAGGCGTCATTAACGTATACGTCCACATTGCTGGAGAGTTTTTTCACGAGCATGGTCAGTGCCTGTTTTTCGGGAGCAGCTTCGATGATTTCCTCGGATAATATCCTCAAATTCTCAAGAAGCAATACTTCACCAGGCTTTAATTCACGTATCTCTTCCCTTGCTTTAGGACCAATAATATCGTCTACGAATTTCACAGGAATCCCCATGTACTTTGAAAGGAGAAGGGAGTGTTTTTCCAAACTAATAAAATCGCTTTCACCCGGGCGTCCTTGATGAGAGATGAGTATTATTGCAGGGTTGTATTTCTCTAAGATTTCCTTTACATGCTTTCCGTGAACACTTATCCTTTTATCATCCATAATCTCCTCGGTCTCTGGATCAATTGGTGAATTAATGTCGATTCTCATGAGTATTTTCTTACCATTGATCTCTAAATCTTTTATAGTGGGCAATCTCGGTATATTTATTGTCACAAATACACACCATTAATATCGTATGGAAATATGAGGTTATAAGTTTCCATGGAACTCTTTAATTAAATATTTTAATAAATACAACGTAATTTAATTAATCGCAGTTTAAACAAATATTTAAAAAATAAAGAAAAAGTTATTCAATGAAGTGGATCGCCCTAGTAGGACATACTGTGGTGCACAATCCACACCCGTAGCATTTTGCTCCATTTACAACCGCAACCCTCCTCCCTTTCTCCGATTCTTCTATATGAACTGCGTCGTAGTCGCATACTTGCTCACAGAATCCGCAGCCAATGCACTTTTTCTCCTCAACAACAGGTGATTTCGCCCAAACCCTTCTCGGCTCAGGTTTTAAATATTTAAGTGCTAAACCCTTCACATCTAGAATACTTGAGTACCCATGCTTCTCAAGCCACGATTTTGTTTCGCTAATAATTCGTTGAAAAACGCTGAACCCTTCTACTAGTGCGGCAGTGCAAATTTGTACAGCCGAGGCACCCGCCATGAAGTACTCTATAACATCGACCCCTCTCGATATTCCTCCGACACCTATCACCGGGAGTTTCGTATTTCTCGCCACTTCGGCTACTACTGCGAGCGATAGAGGTTTTAAAGCCGGACCACTCATCCACCCGTATCCTAGTGGTCCGCCGACGATCGGCAGGCCGGTCTCTACATCGATACTCAAGGCTGGACCTATAGTATTAGTAGCCACTATTCCATCGACCTTTACAGCCTCGAGTTCTTTGACTAAATCAGGAATGTTAGGCGTGAAGGGGCTTAATTTTGCAAATATTGGGATCGAAACCGACTCTCTGAGGGCTTTAGCTGCTTCGATAACTGGTCGATAGTCTTTGCCTATGTAATGTGTCGAGAACTCTATTGCCTCAGCTCCTGCCTTCTCAACCTTAGGTCCAAGCAGGGACAATTCTTCAGGCTTATAACCGATGCTTACGAAGAAAGCCACCCCATGGTCTTTGCAATAGTTCTTCACTATAGGGTATTCACGCTCCAGGTAGTGTTCGGCGGGGATGTCACTCCATAATTCAGCGTTGAGAAGAGCGTATATGAATCTGTAGTTTCCAGAGTCGACAGGAGTAACCCTTGTTTCACCAGGCTTAACGGGTTTGAGCATGTGGAATCGGCCGAGCCCTCTGTCTACAACGCCCATACTCGGCCTTGGAACAATAGCTGGTTTAACGCTAATTGTTTTAGCAACAACTCCTCCGACCCCGTTGTCAATCAGTAGTTTCATTGTTTCCGCGTCGCGGGATATTGGGCAGGCAGCATTCATAATAGGATTCTTCATTTTCAAGCCAGCTATTTCTACTGATAGATCAACCACACATTTCACCCACTATGCTGTGATAATCCTTATCTTAAAAGTAAAAAAACTTTTATGAAACCAGAAGAAAGTGTGTAATTGAGTCAAAAACCCAAAAAAGTTAACCACATAATGGATAGTCCTCAGGAACTTTAGCTCTGAAGAAAGCCCCAGTTTCAGGGTCCTGGAACAAGCCGACCTTTACTCCTTTTTTGCCGCGCGGGTTGAGTTGCCAAACTTTTTTTGGGATTAACTCTAACTCTTTCCCGCTTGCAGTCTTAACCTTTACTGGCTTATCGCAAGGCATGGTTTTCACCACATGAATATTTAGACTGTGAAAGCTTTTATAACTTTACTTTTTAAAAAATAAAAGAATATTGAACACTTTAACATCTTGTGGAAATTTAAGACACTGGAAACTACTATACTAAGCCCTCATATCGCTTCCAAAACGTCTATCTGGTACTCTCCTTTTTCCAAGAGTCTATCCCAAAGCCTCTCAACAACCTTGTGAACATACTCTATTGACTTTTCTTCATCAACATTTAGAAGGACGCGGTTTTTCATGACCAATTTTCCGTCGACGATAACGCTTTTGACATCTCTACTATTGACGGAGTTTACCAAGTGTCCATAGACGGTTTGAGAGTTGACGGGAGTTGAGGGTAGCTCGGGCTTTATTAATACAATATCAGCTTTTTTACCCTTCTCCAGACTCCCCAGTTGGGAGTCGACCCTGAACATCCTCGCGACGTTTACAGTAGCCATTTCAATGACCTGCATAGGCGACATTATTCTCGGGTCTCTCTTCCAAAGCTTATGTAATAGGTAAGTCGCACGAATATTTTCGAATTGGTCAAATATGTAACCATCGTTCCCGATTCCTACGTTGATGCCTCTCTCGATCATCTCAGGTATTTTCGCAACTCCCACGGCATTCAACATATTGCTTAACGGGTTGTGAGCAACATGTGCCCCAGTTTTTTTGACAAGATCCAGCTCGTCTTCAGTCGTGTTTACAGCGTGAACAAGGATGACATCGTCCTTTAAGAACCCCAGTTTATACATTCTTTCAATGGGGCGCAAACCGTATCTCTCAATATTATGGTAGACATCAACCAACCCTTCCTCGGCGTGTATTGCTAGAAGAGCGTTATACTTATCAGCCATCTCTCTCGCTTTAATGAACAAGTCGTTTGATACCGTGAAACTCGCGTGGAGGTAAATCGCTCCTTTTACTTTTTTGGACTCGTCAAGGTTATTCTTTAAAATAAACCTCTCGTTTTCTTTCAGACCTTCAATGCCTTCTTCAATTTTTCGTCTCTGTGTTGCCTCGAAACTAAGGTATCCACGTATTCCGACTTCATTAACGGCCTTCTCGATATAGTCGAGAACTCCGTGTATCGAGTTAGGGGCACTTATGTTGTCGAAGAAAAATGTAACCCCGGTTTTCACGAACTCGATAGCCCCCATAAGAGCAGAAGCGTACGCATCCTCATGAGAGAGTAGAACGTCAAGCGCCCACCATATTCTTTGAAGATTTTGCTGAAAGTCCGTCGGCGGATCGATCCTGGAAAACCATGGACTACCGGTCAATAACAGGCCATAGAAGTGTGTGTGAGCGCACATAAGGCCAGGCATAACTACGTGTTTTTTGGCATCAATATGTTCTTCGGCAATATACTTGTTTTGTCCATCCCCAATCCCAATGTCGAGGATTCGTCCACCGCTAATTGCTATGAATCCATTATCAATGATTCTTCTCTCCTTATCCATTGTAACTATCAATCCATTGGATATTAGAATATCGACTTTTTCCCGCAATCATCCCACCTTGTATATTTTTCCGACACTGCGTTTTTAAGTCTGCTGTGTCTTATTCACGCTTTTGATCTCGCCGACGGTGGTCACGTACGTTGCAAGAACTATGAGACTCCCCCCAATCACTTTGTACAACGCTAGAGCTTCGAGGCCGAGGAGGAGTGAGAATAAGAGTGCAAACACCGGTTCTAGCAAGAATACTATTGCAGCAGAGCTAGCTGAGACATACTTCTGTCCTTTGACCTGGAAATAGGTGGCTCCAAGAGAACACGCCGCCGCCAGGTAAGCTAAGTAGATCATCGTGGAGGGTGACAGGCTCCCGCCTCTTTCAAAAAACAGGACGTATGGACCTATTAGGAGAGTTGGAGTGAACATTCCATAAAGATACTCGAGCATTGAAGCGCTGCTGTACTTGCTCACTAGGATGATCTGAGCTGCCCATGCAATGGATCCTATGAAAACGAGGAACTCGCCCCAACCTCCACTGTCCTGGGGCTTGGTTAAAATGTAAAGACCAGAGAGGGCTAGGGCTAATGAGATAGCATGGGTAAGTCCATATTTTCTAGCTATAATTCCGGAATAGAGATGAACATGTAGCGTATTAAGCCCAGTGATGAACGCACTTGTCGAGGGAGATACGTATGCGGTCCCCAATCCCTGAAGCATAAGTCCTGAGGTATAAGCGACTCCGGTATACATTCCATTTATCAAACTTTTAAAATGGAATTCTCGTTTTCGCAGTTTTCTAGTGACCAGTGGTGTCAGAAATAGGAGAGAAAACATACCGCGGTAAAACGTATATGAGAAACCCGAGATTTCCTCAACAGATAGTTTAATGAAAGAAAAAGACGTACCCCACAAGATGGTCGTCATGACGAGGAAGAAAAAGCCTTTTAGTTTTAAAATACGGTTTATGTCGAGCATTCGTTATCACTCTTATCATTAATTACTAAACATTATGAGATATAATAGAAGAGTTATAAAGAAAAAAGCAAGTTGTATAAAACAGTCTTATCCTGGGAGGATCCTTGTGCCCGCCTTCCCTTTTATTGCCTCGTAAGCCTGGCTTAAGTGAGCAATGATTGCCAATTTTCCACCGTTTTGAACGAACCTTATTCCGGCTAGGACTTTTGGTCCCATGCTTCCAGGTTTGAAATGTCCCTCTTTATAATATTTTAAGGCTTCGCTGGCGGTCATCTCATCAATGGGTTTAGCATCGGGTTTTCCGTGGTTGAGGTATACTTTTTCAACATCAGTCAAAATTAATAATACGTCGGCACCCACTGCGGCCGCCATTCTTTCTGCTCCAAGGTCTTTATCTATGACTGCCTCAATCCCTTTGAGCTTACCGTCCTCTTCAACATACACTGGAATTCCACCGCCACCGTCAGCAATGACGATGAATCCGTTAGACACCAGTGTTTTGATGGCATCGATTTCTATCTGTCTCACTGGGTCAGGAGAGGGCACTACTCTTCTATAACCTCCCCTGGGATCCGGTTTAAAGGTCCAACCAAACTCTTTTGCAAGCTTCTCGACCTCATCTTTTTCATACCATGGTCCGATATACTTAGTGGGGTCCTTGAAGGCTGGGTCGTTCCGGTCCACGAGTGTCTGCGTGACAACTGTTACTACTCCTTTAATTTTCTCACCGAGAAGCTTCCTATCCAATAATTTATTGTAAAGGGCTTGCTGTAACAAGTAGCCTAGCCATCCTTGCGACATAGCGCCTGCTATGTCCAAGCTCATTGGAGGCAGATTCTTTTCCTTTAAACCAGCCATCATCCATTCCGCGATGATCCCTACTTGTGGACCATTTCCATGAGTCACCACTACTCTGTAGCCTTCCTCAATGAGTCTAGTTATGAATTCAGCTGACTTATACGCGTTGTTCCAGTACTCTTCTACAGTGCCCTTATCGTTCTTGCTTTGGAACGCGTTCCCCCCTAATGCTACAACTACGACTTCTCCAGAGTCCACGTTTTCACCTTCATTAATATCAATATTCATCTATCAATTGGCTTTTAAATCATGAAATCCGGGACGCTGCCAGGGGAATAGGATATTGTTGGTTTTAAATTATATTTTCTTAAGACCTCCACTACATGAGGATATAGTATTACATACTCTTCGTCTATGCAAGAAGCTAGTCTCGGAGACAGCGCTTTAAGTCTCTCCTTAAACTCGACATAAGACTCTGGTTTCGAGAAACTAAGCATCACGGCTGGATAAAAGTCTTTACATGGCTGAAGACCACTTGTAATTAAGTTTTCGAGACTTCTAAGTTGAATGGAGAAAAAACTAGGGTTTGCGCCAGTCAAAAGGTGAAACTCGTCAGGTGTTGTGCCTTTAAAACTAACTCTCACAGCAATATTTGAAAATCTAGATATCTCGGCAGCGTAAGATTCGTCATATCCCAATAGAATGCCGTTTGTCTCTAGAATGAACGTGTATTTTGTCTCTGAGAGGAGCTTCATGAGACCCAATAAATGCTCCCTTGATAATGTAGGTTCCCCGCCACTCAGTCTCACGTAGTAATAATTGTTTTTCTCCGCTATGTGAACGAGTTTACTGAAAGCTGAATCAATGGATTCAAACCAGCCTCCTGTTGTGGAGTGGCTGAACCTCCAGCTCCAGCAGAATTTACATCTGAGATTACATCCAACAACGTCACCAGTGGCGACCCCGCCATACCACCGTCCTCCCCTAAACCTGTAGTATTTTCTCTCCTCGCCCTTTTGGGTCACTCTACACACTAACCTCCTGGTAATGTCTGAAAGCTCTATAGGATTGTAACCTCTCATCTCGTATCAATCTCTTTCACAAGCTCTCCCAGTAAATTTCTTCACTAAAATGCTTAAGAACCTGTCTATAGACTTAAAGTCTTTCACGTTCTTAACGAGCGTTTTTTCTAGAGGGCTCCTACGGGTTTTCAATCTAGCAGCAACGTAGGACATAGATTGAATGATACCATTGTACTCTCCGAACAGTTTTAAGGATACTCCGTACTTGCACTTTGCACTTATTGAACATTTTTCACACCGCAATGAATTCTCTATGCAATACTTCTTCGAAGGCTGACGTACTTTCAGAAGGTTAGAAAGCATCTTCTCAAAGTGCCTGTCTATAGGGGCATAACGGGTTTTTCCATACCCGTGGAGAAGGAGGGCTGATACAGTCTTAGGGCCAATGCTTTCAATTGACAGTAAACCTCTTATCAGTCTTGGAGTGGGGGCATTGAACGATAATCGATCTAGGTTTCCATTTAGATGTGAAAGGGTTTTGGGGATGTAAGAAGAAAAATCCTCTGGTGACATCTTTCCTGAAAATATCTGTCTAGCCCATCTTACTGTATTATAATAGTAATCAGTATTACGCGATAGAACTATAACTTTGAGTACATCTCTGGCATCTAAAGGATTAAACATTAACGTGAGTTGATTCGCTAAACATTCGCCCTCATATAGATCAGCCATGTAACACAATTGTTCAAAAGGTTTTTTCATGGATAAGCCTAAAGCATCGTTTAATACTTCTGTTCCTATCCCGATGTTTGGAGGAATCTCGCACTGGGTGAGCAAGTCATCTTCGTTAAATTGGCATTTAATTCCTTGGAGGCTTCCGTAGCGTTTAACGAATTCGAATCCGTAACGGGTTTCTCGGATATCGAAGAAGGGCAGTAGATAAGAGTACAATAGTGTTAAACCATAATGTATTCCCTTTATCTTCATATTCCATCAGGCACTAGAAGTATGTTAGAAAAGAATAGAAGGAGAGAGATATAAAAACAATTATGAATGAATGATTACTCTCCTAGAGTCATTGCCATGACGGCCTTCTGAACATGGAGCCTGTTTTCGGCTTCCTCGAAGTACAGACTTTTCTCGTACGAGTCCAATACCTCGTCGGTAACTTCTTGCCCTCTATCAGCAGGTCCACAGTGCATATAGTAAGGTTTACCAGCCTTCTCAAGCCTCTCTCTTGTCACGATCCAATTCTTAAACTTATCTTGATAAGCCTTAGCACCTTCTTTGTCGACAACGCTATTATAGGGTGGGAAGAATCCCTTCGGGCTCCACGCTTTTGGATACACTATGGTTGCCCCCTCGAAGGCTTCATCCATGTCGTAGACGATCTTGAACTCAGAGCCCCAGTGTTTCGCATATTCCCTCGCCTTGTTCATAGCCTCATCCATTAACTCGAAACCTGGCGGATGAGCAACGTATACATCAGCACCCATCATAGCAAACATGGCGGCCACGTCCTGCGGAACTGCGAGGGGCTTCAACCCTCCACTATATGCATAGCTCACAACAACCTTCTTTCCCCTAAGGTCTTTCGGCCATCCAAGTGCATCAAAAGCCGCCTGAGCATCTGCTAAGGCTTGGAATGGATGCCAGACGTCATCTTCCATGTTGAGAACAGGTATGTCTGCCCATTTTGCAAACTCTCTAATGATCTTGTGACCCCTTCCAATGATCCATTTTGCGGCATCTCCGTAAATCCTTATTGCGATGCCATCACCATACCTGCTTAACACTCTGGCTACGTCGCTAATAGCCTCGGTTTGATATGGAACCATGTCTTCTGGTAAGGTGGGGGCATATACTTGATCGGGGCTGATGTATGTAGCCTGTCCCCCAAGCTGATATATGCCCGTCTGGAAACTGTTTCTCGTCCTGAGGCTCTTGTTGTAGAAGATGAGATACAGCATTTTTCCATCTAGCCACGTGACCTTCCTTATCCCATTATGATACATTTCTCTTAACTCTCGGGCCGCTTTCAACACTTTAAATACAGTATCAATGTCGTGGTCGTAGTTTGACAGCCAGTCTTGTCCGTGCAGAAGACCAACGAACCAAGGCTTTCCTCTGCCCATTCACATTTCACCAATTTATTACACTTATATAATACGTTTTTGCACAATATATAAATATAGTAGCGAAATCTTAACCCAGTATTGCTCCTAATGAATATGATTGCATAATAAAATTCAATACTCGAGTATTACGGCATCTCCAAATTTTCCAAGCTTCACCCACTCGCCAGGCTTCCCTGAGACGGGGATGGCTCTGAAAGAGAAAGGTTTTTTCTTAACCATTCTAATGGAAAGACTATCGAGTATTAAATTTCTAAGTTTTTCCAGGTCACTTGGGACAACAACCATGTCAACCCCTGCTACGCATGTTGATGCGTATAAAAGGAAATCTCTCGCTCTAATTAATCCTTTGGAACCATAGGTTATCAGAAGAGAGTCCTCAGCGTAAGGTAACATTACCTCGTTGAACCCTACGGCCCGTTGCTTATTCAAGTGTTTCAATATCATATCGTTGACTTTGAAAATAGAATAATTAACCCCTGGAGCATTTACCCTACATCCAAGTTGTTCTATTAATCTCGCAACGCTGTGATCCATCCAAGGAGACAAGCTATAGTCTACCTTAACTGGTAAACCTAGTTCCCCCTCCACTATGCTGGATAACTCTTCGAAAACCAAGAAAACCTTTCTGAAGGATTCCTCAAGCGTTTTCCCGGATTCAATCTCTCTTAAAATAGCGTTCGGATATAGAAAAGCTAGTGCTAATTTAACGTTTCTATCACTCGAGGAATCAGGGAAATATGGGGTAACGAACTTCTTTGTATGGAATCCCAAGGCTATCCTGGTGGCGTTTAAGGGATGGTTCTCGGCTGATTTCACGATGATTTTAGATGACTTGTCAGCGAATTCGATAGGGTCTTCGCCACTATACAGTATAGGCAAGTATGCCCCATTACTTGTAAAGTGTACTGCGTCTTCTACACGGAGTTTTTTAATACTCTGATACCCTATTGACACCAGCATGTCTGAACCTGAGACGTACTCAACAAGTTTTTCTGCAACGTCAATGGTGAGGGTTGGAAAAGAGACACGCTTGGTGAAAACGCTAAATCCATGACGTACAATGAGCTTTTCAACGGAACGGAGTAGATGACTAGCTTCTTCGAACTCACTCAATGCGGTGTTGAAGTGGTTCGAGGTTGCAAAATAGGTTACAGCTCTAACCGTAAGATCCTCCATGTTCAAGCCCTTAGAAGCTTTAAGATTGATTCAAATATATTAGTCTTCCCTAGGATGAGAGATATTGGTGTCCCCATGGTGACCAGTCTCAAAGGGAGAGATTTTCTAACTCTAACTGAGTACACTAAGGAAGAATTATGGTTCATGATTGATACAGCACTTCAACTAAAACAACGATACCTTGCAGGGGAGCGAGTCATACCTGTGCTCGTTGGACGCCACTTAGCCATGATCTTTGAGAAACCAAGTACAAGGACTAGGATAAGCTTTGAAACGGCGATGAAGGAACTGGGTGGAGACGCTTTATACCTAAGTTCAAACGAGCTCCAACTAGCCCGCGGAGAAACCATAGAAGATACGGCGAGAGTGTTATCAAGATATGTCGACGGAATCATGGCTAGAGTGTTTGAGCACCAGAAGATTGAGAAGCTTGCCGAATATTCACGCGTACCAGTGATCAATGGATTAAGCGATTTACACCATCCCGCTCAGGCGTTGAGTGACGTATTGACAATCATTGAGAAGAAGGGAAGAGACATCTCAAGGTTGAAAATAGTGTTCGTTGGCGACGGAGGAGACAATGTGCTACATAGTTTGATGTTGGCTGTTGGCATTCTGGGTGGGAAGACGATTATCGCATCTCCCAAGGGATATGACCCGCATCCTAGTGTTGTAAAATTGTTTAATGAATTCGCAACACCCAACGGCGGGTCCTATGAAATAATCCGAGATCCTTACGAGGCCGTTGAAAATGCTGACGTGGTTTACACAGACGTCTGGGTGAGTATGGGACAAGATAAGGAGCGAGAGAGGAGGGTGAGAGATCTCGAACCATACAGGGTCACTGTCGACCTGATGAGCAAGGCAAAGCCCGATGCAATTTTCATGCACTGTCTCCCAGCGCACAGGGGTGAGGAAGTTGTTAACGAGGTTATCGATGGCAAATGGAGTGTTGTATGGGATCAAGCCGAGAATAGAAAACATGCACAAAAAGCCATTCTAGCCCTTACTATCCCTTGATGGTGGAATAGATTTTTTAAATTACAACCCATATATTTCCTAAACCGAATGGTTTGACCGGTGATTTGAGTTGAGCATGAAAATTAATAAGTTCATTTACCGGGTTTACGGTTTAATCTCCTTGAAACCTCGCCTAAACACCTTATTGCTGATCAGTCTTCTAGCATTTATTTTAACCTATGGAATATACGTTAGGTTTGTCCCCTACTATACCAATGGTTTTGAATTCTTTGAATACGACTCCTATATCGAGTACTGGCAGGCGAAGTACGTTTATGAAAACGGCATCCTTTCATGGTATACTTTGACTAGGGAAAATCCTGCAACACACATATTCTGGTATCCATGGGGCAGAGATATAATATATTCCAGCTACCCATTCCTGCCCATGTGGATAGGAGGGACGTATTACCTAGTCCAGCACACGGGATTGACCCTCAAACAATGGGCCGTTATTCAACCTTTGATATTCACATTTCTCGGAATAATCGCGGCTTACTTGGCTGCAACACAGTTGTCCGGTGGGAATAAGATCGCTGGATTGATGACGTCGCTCCTCTTAGCATTCCTTCCGGCTGCCAACGATAGGACGTTAATAGGTTTCGTCGAGAAGGAGGGTATATCAATATTCTTCATATTTATGTTCCTTTACTTCTATGGTAAAACCATCTCCTGTATCGCAGAATCTAATCGTGGAAAAATATTCTTGTATGGTTCTCTAAGCGCCTTATTCTTAAGTATTGTTGGATGGTTGTGGGGAGGATACGTATTTTTGCTCGGAGTATTTGTTGCGTATTTTATCCTTTATCCATTATTCGCAGGGAAGGATTTCGATCCGAAGTTTATACAAATACACTGGTTCATAATAGTATTGTCGATGATACTCACAATTCCATCACCATCCACCTTTAATCAACTAGGTTTTTATCCACTAAGGTTCTCAGGAATTGGTTGGCCGATTCTAGCAGGTTGCGCTATACCAACTATCTATTACTACCTATCGATAGACTTCAAAAGACTTGGGTTTAAAAAACCAGTGCTCTCTAAGAAAAGATACTTTCTGTTGCTGATTTTTCTAGTGATAGGGGGTGCTCTAGCTATTACAATGGGGGTCTTAGATGTAGGTGGTAGATGGGCATGGGCCCTTGGGCTTAGATTCATCCCTGCCGATCCCCTTGTTCAGAGCATTGCGGAACACCAGTCTCCCTTATCCAGTGCTGGATCAATGCTTCAAATGCTTAGAAGCTGGGGACTTGACCCAGTGTTTCCATGGTCCCTACTGTTTCCCTTATCTCCTCTATTTCTTTCAGTCATAGGTGCTCTGTACATGATTCTATATAAGCCGCGTCCTCAAACACTGCTCATATCCCTTGGCTTCTTGCTAGCGTTTTATTCGTATCTTAACGCCGCGTATATGATAGCCATAGCATCGTATCTAGGTACGATCGTGTCTGGAGTATTTCTAGGCTTACTAATCAGCAGACTTATTCCGACTCCACAGGAACTCGCGGACTTCAAGAGAGGAAGAGTTAGGTTGACAGCTAGATCAAACAGAGTAATAATTCTCGCTGCCTTGATTTTATTCCTCGTCAACGCTTCCCACATAGCTTACTTAGATTATCAAGCTAACTCTTCAGTAGTATACACTCTTAGAGCAGGTAACTCCAATCTTGCTTTGAAAAGCGATTCATGGTACAAGATCGTTGAGACTTTGCGAAACGAAATCCCGGAAGACGGTTTAGTGATTTCGTGGTGGGACTATGGGTATGGGATAAGTGTAGATGGGGGAAGGGCATCGGTTGCTGATGGTTCTACATTAAACTTTACTCAGATAGGCATTCTAGGCTTGTTCTTGACATCTGTTAACACCACTAAAGCGGCTGAATTGGCAACTCTCTTCAACGCCCCGCCAGGTAAAACATACGTCTTAACTTTAGAACTTTTCGCGGTATATGAAGATAATGAGAGAATAATCGTGTGGCCGGTTCTATTCCCAGGTTCAAGTATGCCGGGTGGAATAGATATTCCGAAGAGTGTTTGGATGATTAGAATCGGTAATGCAACCGTTGATGTATTGCGTTTAAACGGCGTGGATATTTCTTACCCGCTGACATCAGAATACCTGGTCTTACTGGGTAATCAATACATAACCCCCAGGTTCGATGAACCCCAGAAGCTACCCCTCTTGTACAAAATGATGGTTGACGGAATGCTCTATTGGGCAGGGTCAAGGAACAAGACAAGCATCTTCGCGTGGTACGGGGGGACGGCATCCCCGTTAAGCACATCCAACGTTAACAGGATTAAGGAGGTTCTGGGGCTCGACATAACTCTCGGCATTTCAAACCCAATAATCATTAAAATACAGGAGAGGCCCTTACTCAACGATACATATTTTAAACCGTTCTCAATAATAGCTGAACCATTCTACGATCCAAGGACAGGGGAGATCGTGAAAGTCGGCGTCCGCGATCCTGATAACCCATATGGAACTCTCGAGGGCGTTCTCTACAGTGTTGGATTTGTCTATGAAGTGGGGATACCCCCGTAGCTTATCCCACGGTTTTTAAATCGTTCTTTAACGATTATAATCTCGGTGCAGCGAAGTGTTTAGAGCGAAGCCTAGAGATCCTTTAAAAAACGCTATTGAAACACTATACAAGGTCAGGCTTCTAGGTAACAGGTTAGAGGTGTTGGTTGACAGAATTAGCGAGCGGAGAAACGCATTATTTGAGAGAATGGTTGATCTACAGTCAAGAAATGAGAAATACCTGTCGAAAAAATATGCTGAGGAAATAGCCCGTCTAGATAAGCTGATTTCACGTCTAACGACGATCAAGCTAGTGGTTGAAAAAATAGATTTATCGCTTCAATATGCTATTAACATGAGAGAGTTTAACGATCTATCAAAAGAGCTAACTTCTATCGTCGGTGAGCTCAAAAGCTTGCCCGAGGCAAACCTCCCAGAATTGAACATGATAATGATGGGCCTTGAGGAATCTGTTCGGGAAATGAGCGAGATAAGCCACATTGGCTCTTCAAGTTATTCTGGACCAGTAGAGGCAAACCCGCAGGATGTGAGGAAAATTCTTGAGGAGGCTCGAGAGGTTATGAAGAAGAGATTGGAAGTAGATTTGACTGTTTAAATTTGAAGCGTGTATTTTCTCTCTTCTCTTATAGGTACGAATCTAACGTTGAATGGTTTGAGAGCATCAATAATATCTTGTGTAATCCTCTTGTGAAGATCCTCCGGTAGTACTATGAGATATTCATTGTAGCCTCTATTAAGCATGCAGGATCCTATTGCGTAGGCTAGGCTCTTATACTGGGAAGCCGTGTCAACTCCTGGATCAATAACCCACACTCCGGTTTTGCTATCATCTGTTGAAGCTATGATGTCTGGTTGAAGAGCTTTCGCATATTTATTTTCGCTCGCCTCGTATCCGAGCCTCTCCAATTCTTCGAGAACTTCTTTCAAGACCTGCTTCCTAGTGGCGGATACGCGTTGAATCCCAGTGTACTTGTCTAATTCACCATGTTCTTCTGGGTTGTATAACGTGTACCTTCCTCTATCTAGCCTGAATAAGAACAATTTTTCGGGATCTTTGTACTTGTCCTTACTGCTACTATTCACAGTTACTAAGTCTACCTCGAAATCAAGGCTCATCTCGGATCTTGAGGGATCCTTTTCATGCGCTTTTGAAGCCAACTCTTTTCTGGTGAAGGCTATTTTACCCGATCTATATAATTCCTCAGCAACTTCCTTTATTAACACCCAATTTGGCTTCTTGTTGAAACTCTCTGAGGCTTCCACTAGAACCTCCCCATTGCATCTCATTCGCTTCGAATTCATTATTATGATTCGACTATCCTTATTAATTCATCTGCTAGACTTTTTATGGCTTTTGATGCCTCCCCTTCATGGTTGATTAGAATGTAAGGCATGCCTTTGTCGATTGACTCATTTATTAAGGGGTCTATGGGGATCTTAGCCAATAGCCTTGTTCCGTACTTAGCCGCCAACTCCTCGCCCGTGGACTTGCCTAATACCTGTGAAATTCTTCCGCAATGAGGACACTTAAAATAGCTCATGTTCTCGACTATTCCAAGCATTCTCACATTGTATTTGGCAACGAAATTGATTGCTTTTGCGACTATTGTTTCAGACAACATGTTCGGAGCAGTCACTATAATCGCGCCCGTAATCGACGGTATTGACTGAGTAAGGGTTATTATAACATCTCCTGTACCCGGGGGCAAGTCGACTATGAGATAATCCCCGCTATCCCACCTAACCTTGCTTAACAGTTCTACAATCGCCTTCGAGACGAGCGGCCCCCTCCAGACAACTGGAAGGTCTGGAGAGTCTAGCATTAGATTCACTGCGACGACCTTGATTCCAAGAGGACCAATAACTGGCAAGATATTGCCTTCTTCATCAGCATAATGTCTGGTTCCATGCAACCCTAGGACTGATGGTACTGATGATCCGTGAATATCACCGTCCAAGAGGGCAACCTTTCGCCCTTTTTCAGCAAGCGCTAGGGATAACATTGAAGATAAGAAGGTTTTACCCACGCCTCCCTTTCCACTAAGAATCAATATTTTATACTTGTAGTTTCTGAGTTTTCTCTCTACCTCGTTTACCAGGTTGAACGCAGGTTTAAAAGGTATTTTCTTATAATCACTCATTTTCTCAGCCTATATTAACTGTTTAGAAGTATTTAGTTAATGTCTTAAATATCTATATCAATGTTATAATGGTTGGAGCTGAGAAGGATGATCTGTAGCGTAGCGCCGGGCAAAATAATCCTGGTGGGAGAGCACTTTGTTGTCAAAGGAGCTCCCGCGATAGGGCTCGCAGTATCAAAATACGTTAAAGTGTGCATTGAAGAAGGAGAATCAGAGATCATGTCGAGGCAGCTTGGGTTAATAAGGCAGGACTCCCCGCTCTATAGAGCATTGATGAAAATCACGTTAATCGTCCGAGAGAACTACAAGTGCAGTGATAAAATCAGGGTGTCGATCGACTCGGAGATCCCAATAGGTAGTGGAATGGGTTCATCAGCCGCTATCAACGTGGCCTTCACACATGCTTATTTCACGTTATGTGGTTTGAAACCGGATAAAGAACTCGTCAACGGCATCGCCTTCGAAGGAGAGAAAGAAATTCATTCAAAGCCGAGCGGTATTGATAACACATTGGCAACATATGGAGGATTCATTAAGTATCAGGGAGGGGTTTTCCACAGAATCAATGCAAAATTGAAGGAGGATGTAGACTTCGTAATTGTTAACACGAACATTAGGAGAGTTACGGGCAATATCGTTGAAGATGTATTGAAACTTTACGATAGGTATCCGGAAATATTTGATCATGTATACGAAGCCGCTTCACATCTAGTCGAAGAATCATTGAGGTCTCTTATCGATGGCGATTATGAATCTCTTGGACGATTAATGCTTATTAATCACGGGTTATTGTGGAGCATAGGAGTCTCGCACAAGTCCAATGACATGCTTGTCCACAGACTATTGGATAAAGGATGCTATGGAGCCAAGCTGAGTGGTGCTGGAAGAGGTGGCATTGTTATAGGATTAGCTGATAGGACAGTATCCACGGCCATTATTGACGAGCTCGCAGAAGAAGGTTTTCTAGCATTCAGGGTTATACCCGATTATGAAGGAGTGAAGATAGTTCAGGATAATTAAGGGTGTACGCAATTCTTTAATAGGGATGATGTAAATAGTGGTCAATGATATTGATGATTAAACTCCCATGGGCTGACTAAAATGATTGTTGACCGTACACGTAAGAACTCGATAAGAGTGAGGGAGAAACCAGAGGTTTTAAGGAAAATCAGCTTATTGCTCTCAGAATATTTGACAGCATTTTATTCATATAATTCTTTAATAAAGGATAAAAATTACTACTTGAAACCTGTACACGTGGTCGTGCGTAGAACGCCTGATGGTGGGAGCGTAAAGTACTATTACTACGGCAGGTACTGGTATTCTCTCCAGAAGACTAGTGCTCCCAGTAAGGTAAGGTGGATATATAAGGGTAGGGAGAAACCGGACCCGAGTCTTCCCGACCCTCCTGCCAACCCTGTGGAAGGTTTAGTCATTAAGCAATATGAAGACTATGTGGAGTTAGTGTTCTCGAGTGAAGAGCTTTTCAAGCTGATCTATGAGAAGCTGAGCCAGCAATAACTTAGTTACTCGCTAACACGTAGAGTAATTGAGTTCTTTAGCTTGATACGCATCTGATTTATGGAAATATCATTCCACGGAAGAATGGTTTTCATGAAGTTCTTTCATTCTTACCTCCCACCTTTTCTTCGACTGATTAATGACCGGTAGTCTCTCTCTTGCCATCTTAACCTTATCAAGCTCCAGCGTAAACTCTCTGTAATCCTCAATCACTCCCATATCTAACTCCCTATAGCCTAATGGGTTGAAGACGCCGCTCCTGCCAACGAAGAAATCTCCCACCTGATCCGCTAGCACCAAGTACATGGTATTTTCGTGGGCTCTCACCGAGGAAAGCTTGTCGAGAACCTCTTCTTTCAACAATCCCTTAACCCATCCCGCTTGAACAAACACCGCGTCAGCCCCGTTCAATGCGTAAAACCTAAATAGTTCTGGGAACCTCAAGTCATAGCATACAGCGACGGAGATCCTGAAGTTTCGTATATTCAAGAACTTGCTAGGCGCGTCTCCCGGCAAGAAATATTTCGACTCTCTGTAACCTAGAGCATCGAACAAGTGGATCTTGCTGTACAGGGGAACAACTTCTCCATCGTTTTTAACTAAAACGCTTGTGTTTCTGGATAGAGGAGGTTTGTCAGTTTTCTCAATTATATTGGCAATAATGTGTATGCTTAGGGTTTCAGCGAGTCTTTTAATTTTATCTAAAAAAGTGCTTCTCTCGATAACCTCACTGTAAGCATAAACTTCCTCGGGCGTGTTGAATTTCAATGGATTTAACATGCTGTATTCGGGAAGGATAACGAGTTCTGCCTCCTTATGCTTACTTGTCACTATTCTGAAAGTTTTCTCGGAGTTCTCTAAAGGAGTACCATTAAAGTCTGCTTGGACAATCCCGATAACTAACTCCATCACTGGCTCCCTTTTCGATACATATTTGTCTCATAGTTTATTAAATAGTGTGATGAAATAAACCTTGAAAGCCAATAACCTCAGTGGAGGTAGGATTATTTGGATAGGTATCCAAGACTTTTAGACACTAATGCCAAAAGCCGGGTTATCAGGGATAAGAAGAAAATTATGATATTCAGCAGATGCATGCAGGAGGAGCATCCAAGCGTTCTCAAAGAGTTTGAGAGAGAATATTGTTTATTATCTGTGTGTCCAGAGGCCGAACATGTTAATATGGTAGGGTTTAAGCTTGCGGGTATATTAGCTCGTGGAGAGTACGACGAATTAGCTGTGTTAACAGTCGACGGAAGCATGCACTGCACGCAGATTCACTGGATGGTTGAAGAAGTATTCAAGACGTGTAAACCAAAATGCGAGAGAAGGCATCTCGTGTATATCAATGGACAACTGGTATGGGTAGATCAAGATACTGTTAAGAAAAGCCGGTTTCTATCCAAGATCAGCAGACTTGCTGATCCTAATGAACATTAGTGTCAATGCCCTCGAAATAAGAGTTGAACTGTTTTTAAATCATCGACTTAATAAAACAGCAAAGTGGAGTGGCATGTGTAGGGGTCCTTTGCTATCCGTTCGAACCTCGTAGTCAAATATGGTAGTTTTACCGCAGTTAATACGGTATTGCTACGTATCTGTGCCGGAGACGTCTACTGCATACTCGGATCTAATGGAGCTGGGAAAACGTCGATTATCAAGAGTATTGTAGGGATACATAAGCCGGAGACGGGTGAAGTGAAAGTTCTGTGTGTGAACCCCTGGGTTGATTTCAGGGTGAAGAACAAGATAGGGATGTTGCCAGCGGGTTGAACGAGATAGGAGAGGACCGAGGAAGGCTCTTGATATGGCTAAGAAGCATGAGTTCGACGTCCTGGTTGTTGCCTACAGGGTGTGCAACTGTTTTGATGCGTTTGGTTTATGAAGGTTTTCGTGGGATTTCTTCACGATGATGAGAAGTGTTTCAAGACATCTAGATGTGAGCCCCGTGCCGTTGGGCTCGAAGGGTGCTCATGACTCCTGCGTGGAGTGGTCGGTGACCACGGTGGACCGCGGGGTAGGAGGCACAACCCGCCCCATGGAAAACCCACAAAAGCCTAGAGCGGGAAACGGATCATGGCTAAGGACACTGAGGCTATCCATTTATTTACCCTGTGGGCAAACTTTGCATCATTAACCTCTTTGATCACTATTGTCATAATTGATTTCCTTGAAGTTCAAAACATGGTAGGATTATATGTGTTGGGGATTTCCGAAATTTTTGGAACACTACCTCTGAATAGTAATCACATACGATTTATTCTATCGCTGTTGCACCTAAGATTATACGATAAAATAGTAATCTCGTTTCTCGGATCCACCACGATAGCAATTCTGCTTTCAACCAGGAGTTTAAGCATCGTGATGATTCAACTCCTGGTCAGTTTTCTAACAATATCATATGAGCTAGGAATGTCAATGCTCATATCCAAGGCATTTTATCTCTTACTCGGAAAAGTTGGAAGCGTAAGAGCAAGGTATGTCGTATCTTCTGTCTATGCATTATCCATCACTCTTTTGATCTCGCTCAAATTTTATATTGAAAGTTTTAGTAAGTGGGTGACTACATGGTTCTTTACGCATGTTATTGATAATAACCTGTTACTAAGCGCTATTTTTTCCTTTCAACTTCTATTCAAATGTCAGAGATGGATTGTCAACTGCCATATCCGCGCTCTTCTCTATCGGATATATCTTGCTGGGTTTTCTCAGCCTGATAAACATATACAAGGAATTAGCGAGATTATCAACGTCTTCAAGAGTAGGTAACAAAGGTCAAAGTTTCAAGAATCAAAGCCTCTGTATAAGGTTTTTCCCAGCAATCATTGACGATAGCGTTGTTGAGAAAATACTTAAAAACGATTCTTAGGTTTCCAGGTTACTCTATAGCGTTTTTCTTGCCGTTTGCTCTTGCACTAATCAGTAGTTTGACTTACCCCGGTAATCCGGTTCTGGGCGTTCAAACTATATCACTGGGGATGATGGTTTTCCCCGATCATCTTGAGCGTTGAAGCGTTCGGGCATGAGTATATGAGAACATTACCACTAACATTAAGGACAATCTTTAAGACTTTGGCAATAATGGGAATATTAGAGTATTTCTTCACCTATCTTTCTTATTTTGTTTTAATCTCCGCTAGAATTTCCAGGGTAAGCCTAGAGGTCTTGAATACCGTGTTCACATTACTCCATGTACCAGGTCTCATCCTGCTCGAATTATGGTTGCTCTTCAAGCTCGAAGGAGAAAGGGTTTTCACCGGTTCATTCTACATGAAGCTGTCTCGAACCATTTTCGTTTATATTGTAGCGTACCTTCTCCTCTTTATACCCGTGTGGTCGTCCTACTATTTGGCATCCATGTTTCTTGATGAAACAATGTTCTATTTCGCCCCTATTGCTTTCTCAGTAGGAATACTCATCGTTGCAGCTACGGAATACTCAAGGATAAAATAACTGTGTTATTAATACGTGTGCGGGAGGCTTAATCAAACGTTACAGGTACTATGATGTACCTACTGGCCTCTTTCGACGCGCTTTCTGCCGCTTCCACATATTTTTTCCACTCGAAATGGGCTTTAATATCACCTCCGCCGATCTTTCGTGATGCTCTATCTATTTTGACTATAGCTGGCAAAGGCGTCATCATACCTAGTACGACGGCCTCGCCTACATTCAAGCTTGGTAGAAGTTCAAGTAGCTCATCGCTCAAAGCTTCGCTGGCCTGTTGAACGTAGCTCTGGTCCCCGGGTTCAATAAGCCGGAGAATAATTTTATTATTGGTCTGGCTTAGCGAGTCTTCATCGAGCTTCTTTGGGCGTTGGCTCACAAGGCAGAGTCCAATGCCGAACTTCCTCCCTTCTCTCGCTATTTTGCTAGCTATGCTTTTTGCCATGGTCGCCCTGTCCGCTGGCAAGAGTATGTGTGCTTCCTCAATTATTCCTAAAACAGGGACTGGATATCCTTTCCCAGTCGACGTGTAGCGCTTCCTCTCTTCGAGGAGCCAGCTCAGATAATGGTAAACGATTACATCAGCGACTTCCTCACTAACTCCTCCCAATCTGAAAATATTTGCCTTTCCTGGTTTGATCGCATCCGTGATATCAGGAGGAGCATCTACAGTAATGACTCTCCCCTCATACTCGTCTCTAAAATCTTCAAGCTTCGAGATCACATCTAACACGCTCGCCTTATCTCTACTAACTATTGAAGACCCCTCAGAGCTATTCAAGAAACCCATAAGAGTCCCAGCAATCTCTTCGAGAAACTTCTCTGGTTCCTTCGAATCAATCCCCTTCTTTTTCACCTCATTAAAGGCTCTTCTAAGATACATTCTCTGCTTATGTGCTTTCTCATCGAGATTCAACAGCTTAAATAATTCGCCGAGCCTTATCTTGCTTGGATGAATCTTTGGCTCGACAATGTTTGTATTCTCGCCTGCTATTTCCCCATACTCGTTGTGCATATCAAATAAAACAATCGTACCGTTCAACTCATTGACAATGCGGTCAACTAAGACACCAACGGTGTTAGACTTTCCTGCACCTGTTACAGCGAGAATTGCCAGGTGCCTAGAGATTATGGCGTTTACATCTATTGAAACCTTCACCTCGGGATGATTGACCAACACCCCTATCCTAACCCATCCATCCCCGTTCCTCGAAAATATTTCTTCCAGGATCTTGCTCTCGGCTTTATACACTGGGGTCCCCGGTTTTGGAGGATATTTTGGGGTTTCCACTACCCCCCTCTCTATGAGAGAATCTACCCAGCTCAATATCCTTGCGACTCCAATATTATATTCAACCATGTCAGCGCCGAGAGCGGATGCTTTAGCAACGTAGTCAGGCTTTATATGGGGAACAGAGAGTAACGGGTTTCCAATTTTCGACACCTCAACCATTGCAAGGGCCAAATCCTCTCTCTCCCCATTCCTGTATGAGACTAGGACGTATTCCCCAACTCTTGGAGGCTCGAGCGAAGTGAATACTACGCGTGAATGGGTCGTCTCACCAATTACATTTCCAATTATTTTCATGCTATCACACCATTTTCCAATAGTAAGCTAATCTTAAAAATTGGGAAAAATCTAATCCTCATCATAATATAGGACCCATTCACCAAGAACTTCTCTCCCGCTCCAATGTGGAAGAACCTTGAGAGTGTAGGCTATAGCTATAATGTCATCTCTAGTGATTTTGCTCAACTTATCTGCCTGTAGAAGGGGATAGGGATATCCGTTGTAAGATAGTGGATATACGTGGTCAACCACGTTTTTAACGATGGCCGCCGCCTTTTCCTCATCCATTTTATATTTGTTGCTGAATGGTATCTCCAATTTCACGACAGGACCTCCCCGCAGTAAACGAACATAGGATAGAATGAGTCCAACGTTGCTGTAGAAATCCCCTATCAATGATTTAAGCACTCCTTTAGACGGCAGGGTTTTAACGAATCCTACTTCTTCCAATATGATTGGCCGAGAGAAGCCTTCATTTATAATTAGCTCTCCGAAGATCGACATGTCGCTAGGAGTGATCGTTTTACCACCAGCAATGCTGGCTTTACTCAGGTCTTGTTTAATGAACCTCTCATAATATAGTTTACTTCTGCTTGTTTTAGAGATAAATACCACAGAGCCATCGGGTTCTTTACCGACAGTCTTCTCCAACAGGATACGGAGTGAGAGTAATTTTTCAATGAATACTAAAAGGACGAGGGCCATCTCGCCGGTTGATCGGTCTATATTTTTATTCTCGAGAATAAGTCTTGACACAAAAGGATCTTCATAGTACACTGTGCTCTCTTTTAATTCTTCGACCTGGACACGAAGACGTGACCAGAGCTCGTCAAACACCTCCTCTCCAAGCTCTTTGATGGTTCCGGCATAAGCATCTTCGAACTTGATGAATCCTGCCATGGGTTCAGGATTTATGAGAAGAGATGTTAGGCTCCCATCAACTAATACTCTTTCCTGATCGCTCATCAAAGCTGTTTTCAACTCACATATCTCCCGTAGCACTCTGGCGATATCAGAGGTTCTGGGGAATGCTAAGACTCCTATATCCCCAACCATTCTTTGAGCAATGCCTTTTGACGTCTTCTCAACTCCATAACCGATAACACTGTACACACTGAAGTCTCTTAGGTTCAATAAATTACTGCTTCCATCGACAGCTATGAAACTTTCAACGTCTCTTGACACGGGTTTATAATCCATCCATAGTCTCTTTGCAATCTCCCTGTAGTCTTCGAGACTTATCGTGTTTATGTAGGTGGATATCTTATTCCATCTGCGCAAGGCTAGCTCGAGGAGATAATCTCTCAAGATTCCTCCCTCACTACTTTTGAGAATTCAACTTTCACTACTCTATACACAATATTTGCTGCTTCAACCAGTTCGTTGTCGTGAGTGACAACTATTATTTGAGGGATGTTTTCCCCTCTTCTAAACTTTTTCAACAACTCCACAAGGTCTCGTCTCCTCTCTTCATCAAGGTACTCGGTCGGTTCGTCCAGTGCTAAGAATCCTATGTTGCCCTGAGTTACTATCTGGTTTATGGCCAGCAATGCTAGGATGCTAATAGCCACCTTCTCGCCCCCACTCAGCTGTCCTACTGTAAACTCTCCACGGATTCTTGATAGTTTAACCCTTATACTGTATTCTTCATCTATTTGAATTGATTCAAATCCTAGGTCGAAAACGTCACTTAGACTTTCCATTATCCTGCTCATAACCTCTACGTAGTGCTTCCGCAAGTATTTTGGCAAACCGTCCTTGTGGAACAAATTATTCTTAAGCCAGTAGAGAATGAGTAACTTCTTAATTGCGTCGTTAGCTTTAAACGCTTTTTCACGGAGTTTTTTCAACTCCTCATCGATTTCTTCCCTATCCAAACGATGCTGTTGGAGGAGCATTTCATTACTCTTTATCTCGTATTCGAGTTTGCTCAACAATTCCCTAGCGTTCTCAGCGTTTTTCACCTCCTTTTCAACAGCTTCAAGCTTGTCGCAAATTCTTTCTAGCTCAGTCTCCAGAAGCTTTAACTCTTCATTCTTCTTCTTAAGCTTCTCACGGCTATTTATCAAGTTGTTTTCTATCGTCTCCTTTTTATGTCTTAATAGAATTAATCTTTCCCTAGCCTCCGCGGCTTCTCTAAACCTCCTCTCGATAGATTCGAATTGCGAGTCAAAGATTTCGAGAGGAATTCTCAATATCATTGCCAGGTCTTTCTTAAATAGTCCGGCTTTATCCTCGAGGTTCCTTATGTCCTGCCTTAGGGTTTCAACCTCTTCCCTTAAGCGAGAGTGATATTCGGAGTCATATATTTGGGAGAGATTTCGCCATTCGCTTCTATCTTTCTCCAGAGTTTTAATTCTGTTCTCAAGTTCTCTGACGCTTTGCTCTAGGTTTGCTTTGAGCTTGGATAACTCATCAACCCTCCTTTCGTGTTCTTTGAGAGCTTCCTGATTATCTAGGAGGGATTTCAAAGTTTCTTTAATCTTCTCGATGATGTCGAGTTTACTCTCGATCTCTGGGAGATCCCTGGTTTCAATCCTCTTTCGATCACTTTCTAGCTTAGTCAACAGTGAGCGAGCTTCTTCTACCATTTTTTCCAATTCTTCGAGTAGCCTTCTCCTGTGATCATCATCTAAAGGCCTTCCGCAAACTGGGCACTTGGGCTCCGTAGACTTTGATAGAATCAAAATTTTGTTCTCATAATCCCCCAGCCGGCTTCTTGTATCGGACTCTCTCTCCATTAGCCTCCGAAGATCTTCTTTTAGTTGCGAGAGAGCATTCTTTATCTCCTCATGAATCTTTTCGAGGTAGTCTATATTCATGAGGGCTTCATTACCATCGAAAAGTGCCTCCTTGGCCAATCTCGTGAACTCTCTTTTATACTTCTCAATATCTGTCTTCAACTTCTCAAGGAGCCCTCTCTCCCTCCCTATCTCATCATTCAACTCCCCTAGGCGTCTCCTCGCTTCATCAAGGTTCCCCTCGAGCCCCAATATGAGGTCTTCCAGGGCCTCTAAGCTACCGTATTTTCCAGCTAATTCTCGGTAACGATGCTCAATGCGGTTAAGATTGCTTAACTCCCTTTCCTTTGACTCGAGGATTTGTTTCCTGCTTCTGATTTCTCCGTAAATTTTAACGAGGGTTTCGAACTTGTCGATCACCGAGGCTAAGGCGGAGGCCTCCTCGAGATCCTTCAACTCCGCGTTTATTTCTCTCAGAGCATTTTCATTAGCTAGTATTTCTTTCTCGAGCTCTTTCTTATCTTCCCTTAGACGAAAGATGCTTTCCTCAACCCTCGATTTTACTTGGACCAGCTCATCTCGTTCACGTGATAATTCGTCCAGCCTTGAGGCTTTCTCGCGAAGGCCCTCGGCGATTATTTTATTCTTAACTTCAGTGATGATCCTTTCGCACCTAGCAATGGCTTCATCTTTCTCCCTCCTCTTTTTCAACAGTTCTTTGTAAGCCTCCGTAAACCTCTTTTTTACTGTCTCCAACCGATTAATATCGCTTTGCGAGGGGCAAAATGTACCAATGTCCTCTGAGACTTCTAGGCATATTTCTTTAATCTTTTCACCGATCTCTTCGTAAACATTTAATCCCAATAGCTCGTCAACTCTTTCCTTCCTCTCCGAGGGTTTGGTTTGGGTGAACAACTCAGTTAAGCCTCCTTGCGCCACTATTGCGACTCCGTTAAGCTTTTCAGGATCTAATCTTATCAACTCCTTTAGGGTCTTCTTTACACTTTCAACACGGTCAGCAATCAGCTTTCCGTCTTTGAAAAGGAAAGCCTTTCTGTCCCTTCCAATCTCTTTCTCGATTCTAAACTCGTGTCCCTCGTACTCGAATTCTAGTATTACTCTAGCGTTTTGAGAATTCTTGTTCACTAAATCTTCTATCTTCCCAGCCCGCCACTTTTCGCTTGTGAGAGCATAGTAAATGGCTTCCAGGATGCTCGATTTTCCAGCCCCATTCTCCCCTATAATGACGTTTACTCCTTCATCGAACTGGATGTTTGAGTCTTTGTGGCTTAAGAAGTCTTCTAGGATTACTCTCCTAATGATTAAAGGATAACTCTTAGAGTTCACGGCTAACCCCTCTTGAACCATGACTCCAGGGTCTGACCTTTTGCGTTGACTGCGTCCTCACTGACCAGTGTAATGTAGTCATCGCGAATGTTGATTTTCTTCCAGAAGGTTGCTTTGGAGATATCGTCAATGACTTTTAAAAGCCCTTCATTGTCTTCATTCACAATAGAATCCTTCAATCTTAGGATTTGTTCACTTAACACCTTAGCCTCTTCTTCTTTTATACCGAGTTCTCTCGTAAATATATGGATTAATATGTTCAATTCATTCAATTCTTTAAATGTTGTGCGAGACAGGGCTTCCTTTCCCTCATCGCCTACGTAGCGTCTCTCTATTTTTGGAAAAACGAGATCAGGGTGAGGCAGGTATTTGGACGCCAATCTTTTTATCAAATCATTTATAGCGTTTAAGTTAACCCTATCGGTGGTTCTCATCTTTAAGGACAGGTAAATTATTCCTTTATTATCCTCCCTTACTAGTCCTGACAAGCTGGATAATGCATGCGTTAAATTGGCTACGAGCTCTGACTCGTGAGTACCTGACTCAACATACTCAAAAGGAGTGGTCTCAACATTAATCTTATGCACTATGGGTTCATCACGTGATATATCCACAATGTAGAATCCCTTTCCCTGGGTCTTAGCCTCTTCGAGCTCGTCCCTTGAGAAAATGTCTATGCTTCCAGGATAAGCTATTACTTGAACCCCCTTCTCGCCAGTCCTTTTGTGTACTATTCTCCTGTGCAAGTGCCCCATAGCAATGTATTTTGGTGTTTGAGGTATATCATCGAATGTTAAACCATACCTCTCTATGGGGAACAGATTTAAAATGTTCTGGTGAAGGATGATAATGCTGTTCCTTCCAGCACGTTGACTAAGGACTCGGAGTTGCTTAGACAACTCAGCTCTCAATCTCTCGTTGGCTCTTAAATTGAAATTGTTGATTCCGACGATATGATATTCAACACCATTCTTGACCGTTTTATCAATGAAGTAGTTTTCACTCCATGGAACCCGAGCTTTTGTTAACACATGTATGGGTGACAAGTCTGATCTTTTGACCCTATCATGATCTCCTGTAACGATATAGACTTTCGATGACTTCTCGGTCATCTTGTCGATAACATCTATTGCTTTCCTGAGAACTATATTGGGAGGGTGTGATTCGTCAAAGAAGTCTCCAGCGAAAACGAAAGCGTCCACGTGCTCCTTTAGAGCCAATTCCACGGCTTGTTGGAAGTGATTCATGAATTGAATCATAGTCTGCTGTATACCGTATAGCTTCTTACCTAAGTGGGTGTCTGCAAAGTGCGCGATAAGCATCAGGTCTCCCACATAGATAAGGATATTTTAAAAAGTATAAAACTGCCTGCAAGATAACATATTTAATAATGCAAAAAATCGATTAAAAAACCGAATGTTCTGCTGGCAATGATTACTCGATTTTCTCAATTCGGATAGCGCCGACCGGACAGACGTCGGCCCCGCTTTTAGCACACTCGTAAAGCTCCTCTGGTATTTCGCCAATAGACACGTCTCGAGTGGTCTCAACGCTGTATTTCGCTACCACACGATTCTTACCTGTGTCATCGCCCAGTTCAAATATCTCTGAACACGCTGCGGGAGCAGCCCCACATCCTAGGCAGTTGACACGGTCTACGATGATTCTATATTTAGCCATTATAACACCTTGTTAATATAATTTAATTACAAATTAGTTAAAAAACTTCACTTAGGTAAATTATGCTAATAAAATCGATTCAGAGCGTGAATCCGTTAATTAGCTACTGAATCCATTTGGTTAAAAACTGGGATATGGTTTTAAATTCTTCGCGGGGCGCTGGTTTGGTTAGAAGCGGAATATTGAATGAATGGCTTGGCCTAAACTTTGCGAAAACATTTGAGACTATGAGCGATCCAGGATCTTTTATTTCTTCTTGAACGTATTTGATAATTCTCTTTGAAGACTCCTTGTCATATAGGAAGGCCTTCCCAGGGGCAATCGTTATCATTAGGTCTACGCTATTTATTAATCCCATGCTTGGGACTATTGCATCGTTGAAGCTCTCCAGCAAAACCACGTCGTATTCCCCCTGGAGTATAGTTAGGGTTGATTGAAGTAAATCATCTATTTCACGACTTGTAAGGAATCGGCTCATTTCTCCTAGACTTGTTTCAATAGGGGCTAGAGTCTTCTCTAGTAAATCTATTACTTTCCTGGCTGCGGAGATGGTTTTCTCAACATTCTCCCTCACGATATAGTGGATCGTTCGATCCTTTGCTGGATTGCTAAATCTAGCCATTACCAACTGGGGGAGAAACATCGTCGAATCCTCCATGTATTTTTCGATATTGTGACCGTATTTCTCTGGATCTAGCGGTGCTGACGCCATTGCAATAGGGTTGAGAATAGTTGGCGATACTCTGGTCTCCTTATAGTAAGCGTAGGCATCGTTTCCGAGAAGAAGTCTAAGCTTAATAGAGTGGGCTAGGGGTTTGACGCTGTACCATAAATTGTGAGCGGCAACAGGCTTGTACATGATTGACTTTACCTTGCTTTTCATGAGAGTTTTATAAAGGCTTATTGTAAACCAGGTCTTACCTGATTCATAGGGAAGTAATCCGTTAATGAGAATGATTTTACTCGTCATGTAGTTCACCTCTTGCTCGCTAACTCGTACAGCTCCCTATTTAACAACTTTACAAGAGCCATTATCGTTGCCGTATAGCTTAAAACATATCTTTCAAGCTTTCCTCTAGATAAAAAGCCGATAAATCCCTCTCTCTCGCCGATTTTGTTTATCCCTGTAATAGCTTCGACGGCTTCTTCGAGCTCAACATATCTTCCTTCAACGATCCATTCATACACTTTTTTAGGTACAGGGAAGGACGGCGAAAACCCTAGCGAGCAATGTCCATCCTTGTCAATGATGTAGGAAGCCTCAACGTCAAATGGTTCACCCTCGTATATGTAGAAACCTGCCTCCACCCCCACTCCATAATCACAACTTGGATCCATCACGCCCAGTGCTCTCTCCCTAGCTCCTCTCACTATCTCATCAAGGTTCATTGGTTGGATGCGCACCGAAGTAGTCACTCTTTTATAACGAACCATGTCGATTGGGAAGAATTTTTCAAAAGCCTCTCTGACTCCTCGGATCTTCACAGGATTTGACGAGCCTATGCAAAGCGTGATGCCCATATCCGGTCAACTCGCATAACTAATTATTAGAACTACGATAATATTATATGAGGAGTTTTAATGAAGGTTTTCGTGGGAACCAGTGGATGGCTTTATGATTGGAACGAGGATGGAACGCTGGACTGGTATGTGGAGAATAGCGGGTTGAACGCTGTCGAGTTAAATGCTAGTTTCTACCGTTTTCCATTTCAAAACCAGGTCAAATCTTGGAAGAGAAAGTCAAAGAGTCTTAGATGGGCTATTAAAGTACACAGGAGTATTACACATTTGAGAAAATTCGGGGAAAGAGCGTATGGTATCTGGGACAAGTTTAAAAACTTGTTCAATCCCTTAGAAGACTTGATAGATTTCTACCTGTTTCAACTCCCTCCAAACTACTCCTGTAGGGAGGAGAGCCTGAAAAATATTGAAAGGTTTTACCTGTACACAGACCTGGGAAAAAGGTTCGCAATCGAGTTTCGTCACCCTTCATGCTTCAAAGATGATATTGTTAAATGGGCCGAGGAGTTCGGAATTACCCTAGTCTCCATAGATTCACCAATAGCGAGGTGGATTGTGTCGTCTAACAAAATCGTTTATCTTCGCCTCCACGGTAGTCATGTATGGTATGGGCACGATTATTCTCGAGAGGAGCTTGAGGAGATACGAGCTGAGTTGGAGAGATTAGAACCCGAGGCCATTTATGTCTTTTTCAATAATAATCACTGGATGCTCGAGAATGCTAGATTGATGAAAATCATGCTGGAAAACCATGGTCCCTTGGACACAGATTTCAAGTGAGGCAAACAGTTTTTTCAGAACCAGTCTCTCCGCTAGCCCTGTAGTATTTAGCAAAGATGTTCCCAAACGACTCCAGTTTTGAGGGCAAATGTTTGAGACCATCTATAAATTTCATTACAGACCTCTTCTTCAAATTCTCTTTGAGTATTAGGAAATCGTATTCCTCCCACGTGAGAGGTATGAAGTCTAATCCCATTATCTCCGCTACATAGCCGACTGCTAAGCCAGCGTCGGCTCTTCCCTGCCTTATAGCTGTTGCGACGGCAGTGTGGGTTTTCACCTCGTAAGTGTATCCCTTCACAAATCTCTCTAGTCGTAAGGGGTCCAACCCTTTTTCAACAGCTATTTGCCTCAATGACATGTCAAGGAAAACTCTTATCCCCGAGCCCTTCGACCTATTGACGATTCTTACATCGCCTCTCAGGAAATCTTGAAGCCCGCGAATCTTTTTCGGATTACCGGTTTCAACTACAATTCCGATCAACCTTTCATACCCTTTGATCAAAACCGCCCTCTCTTTAAGTCCAAATTTATCCAGGAAGGGTGTGTTATAGCATCTTGTCTTCTCATCAAGTAAATGAGTAGGGGCGATATCAGCCTCCCCCCTTGCTACTGCCTTCCAGCCTCCCAGGCTTCCAAGGTTCAACGCTCTGGACGAAGTAATTAGTCCTTCGAACCTTAGAAGCTCGACAAGAAGGGGGTCATTGCTTCCGATTATGTTTAAAAGGTTTCTAGGGGGCAGATCCCTGAATAAGTAAACCTTGACTGGTTCCCCCTCCAAGGCAACATCAACGTTGTCGCCGAGTTCGATGAAACCATCGCTGAGAATTAACGGCGATATTGCTCCACTGCTCATTGAAACGGGGTATGCTGAGTATGTCTCGCCAGATTCGACCAGCATTGCGGGTATCAGCCAAACTTTCCCCACGTTCTTTCTGATTTGAACGGGGAGTTTAGACTCAACAATATAGTCTTCATATACTGCCCCCGTGTAGAATTGAAGTATTTTCTTCACAACCCTCACTAGAATCATATAGCATGACAAAGGAAAACCGGGGAGTCCGACTAGAAGCTTTCCTTTACTAGAAGCTATCACTGTCGGCTTGCCAGGCTTTGTCTTTAAACCGTGAACTATCAGTTCCCCTAAGTCTGAGAAAACCTTGTATGTAACATCGGAAAGCCCAGCGCTTGTTCCGCCGCTCGTGAAAACCATGTCGAACTTTGTTAAAGAATCTTGGATCCTCTCTTTGACGACGTTGTAATCATCGGGTAAGAGGCCACCATATACGGCATTAACGCCATGCTCTCTTAGAAATGAAGTTATTAGAATTCCGTTCACATCGTAAACTTTTCCAGTGGGCAAGGGCTGGCCGGGCTCTACGATCTCCTCGCCGGTTGAAAAAACCACCGCTCTGGGCTGAACGTAGACGTCCACCTCGTTGATTCCAACACCCGCTAGTACGGAGAGCTGTTGATGCTTTAAAAGAGTCCCCTTGACTAATAGAAGATCACCTGAGGATATATCGCTACCAATAGTTGAAACGTTTTCCCCCGGCGTAACTGCTCGAAACACTTTTATAAAATCGCCCATCTTTTCAACATATTCCTCCATGATCACGGCATCATAACCCGGGGGTATCATGGCTCCTGTGGCGACTTCAACAGCGTCTTTTTCCCCGGCTTCAACAACGGGTTGAGTACCGGGTTTTACAAACCCCTTTATCTTTAACAACGAAGGGGAAAGCTCATCACTCCACTCAACATCTACGCTTCTCACAGCATAACCGTCGACTTCACTACGGTCAAAAGGAGGATAATCCAAAGGGGCGTAAACATCATTTGCCAAAACTCTATACAACGCGTCTGATAAATTCACTCTTTCAACTCCATTGGGTTTAGGATTTAGTTTTTCAACAACTAAGTTAATAGCAGTATCCGGGTCTGCGAGCGTGTGAAAGATCTTGCGAGACATACTCAATCCCTTTTAAAACCATGCATCATTTATGGAGTTGTGGGTAAAATAGTATTTTATGATGAGTAAAATGTTGGTTGAAAAATTGATTGACAAGGGTCTATCAGAGGCCTATGTTAAGCTTCTCTTGAAAGAAGGTATAACTAAGTTGAATCCTGTGCAGTCGAAAGCTGTGGAGAAGGGAGTGCTCGATGGTAGAAACATTCTTGTCTCATCACCAACGGCCAGTGGGAAGACATTAATTGCTGAAATGTGTCTCGTCAAGACTTTTCTAAACGGGGGGTTGGGAGTATACTTGACTCCCCTGAGGGCTCTTGCCAGCGAGAAGTATGGAGAGTTCGAGAGACTTTCACAAATAGGGCTGAAAGCGGGTATCACAACAGGTGATTTTGACAATCCCGCCGAGGAACTTGGAGATTATGACCTGATTGTCGCGACTTACGAGCGATTCGACAGCCTCCTTAGATTAAAACCATCGTGGTTGGAAAGAGTAAAGACTATTGTTGTGGATGAAATGCATACTATCGGAGACCCTGAGCGAGGACCTATTATTGAAATGATCATTGCTAGAGCGCTGAGACAGGGACTGCAAATTCTGGGATTAAGTGCAACGATAGGCAATCCCAATCAGCTCGCAGAATGGATTAAAGGAGAGCTGGTAAATACTCCTTGGAGACCAGTGAGGCTTGTCGAGGGGTACTATTCCAGGAATCGTGGTAAGATAGTTTTCGAGAATGGTGTTGAGGAAGATATCATACCTAGCACGGGTGATAAGATACTAGACGTTGTTCTACACAATCTATCAATGGACTATCAGACGTTGGTTTTCATTCACAATAGGAGAAAGGTTGAGGAGTACGCTGAGAAAATAAGCATGAAGCTTCCAGTCATCCCGGAGAGCGAGGTGGGGGAATACCTTTCCGAACTCTCAGATGACCCCATTACAGCCGAAAGAGAATCCTTGTCAAGCCTTATAAGGAGGGGAGTGGCTTTTCACCACGCAGGATTGTCTAATACTGGGAGACGTGTGGTCGAAGAAGCTTTTAGGAGGAGGGCTTTGAAAGTAATATTTGCCACTCCTACCTTGGCTGCAGGGGTCAATCTTCCCGCAAGAAGAGTCGTTGTGTCCATCAAGAGATATGATGCAAGCAGGGGGAGGATGGTGAATATAACTATTAGCGAGTACAAGCAAATGGCTGGCAGGGCTGGGAGACCCAAGTACGACAAGCTGGGGGAAAGCATCATCATAGATGCAACTACCGATAAGGAGGCGATGAACTTTCTCAGAGGGCAACCCGAGAACGTACTCGGAAAGCTGGCAAGCCATAGGAACTTGAGAATACATACCTTATCCCTCTTGTCATCGGGAGAGGCAAAATCGTTCAGGGATGTATATGAGATCTTATCATCTACTTTCTCCAGCTATTATGCGGGGTCGGGAGACCTACTAGAACCTCTTGCCGGAGAGACCATCCGCTACTTACTTGATACCGAGATGATCATTCAAGATGGAGAGGTCATAAAGCCAAGTATGCTTGGAAGAATAACATCGTATACGTACTTAGATCCCGCCTCAGTCGATATGTGGAGGAGAGCAAAACCATCCACGCCATCAGACTTATACGTTCTTCACACCATTGCTTTAACTCCCGACTTTACGAGGAGTGCCCCCTATATTCCAGCCAAGCTTGTCGAGGAGTTCGAGGAAGCAGCCTTACAGGCGAGTAAGCGGGGGATGACAATCTCCCCGGGCAGGGTGGATGCTGACTATGATGACTGGTTGGTGGGCTATGTACATGCCATGATACTGGTTGATTGGATAAATGAAGCTATGGAGGATGTGATAGTTAAAAAGTATATGATCGGCCCTGGTGATTTGTTCAACCTCAAAGAGACTGCGGCCTGGATAACGTCCTCAATCGCGAAGGTAGAGGCTGTCCTGGGAGATAGGGGGATGCATAAATACCTTGAGAGGCTGTCCCGGAGACTGGAGAACGGCGTTAAAGAAGATGCCCTGGAGTTAACTCTCGTGGAAACCATTGGGAGAGTAAGGGCAAGAATACTGATCGAAAACGGCGTGAGAAGCATAAAGGACCTGGCCGAAACACCCTCGAATAAGCTAGAGTCTCTCCCCAGGTTCGGAGAGAGAGTGGTCCGCTCCATTAAGGAGTGGTTGAGGAAGAGAGGTTACGAAGTAGTTGACTAAATCGGGCCATCACGTATGTTAAATCGTCACTTCTCAACTCTAATTAAGTAATCATTAATAACGATTATGGTTATTCTAAGTAGAGGGACAGGGGTTGAACTCCAATCTAATACTAGTCGACAACCCTCTTGCAAAACACTATCTAACGTTTCTAAGGAGGAAAGAAACTCCCCCGAATCTTTTCAGGGAATATGTTAGAAAAATTGGCTACATAATAGGGTATGAAGTTTCAAGGCTACTCAAATGGAGAACCGGCTTCGTTGAGACTTCAACGGCTAAGGCGGAGGGCGTTTTCCCTGGGAGACAACTCTACATAGTTGGAGTACTCGGGGCTTCCATTCCCCTAATGCACGGAATATGGGAGATGCTGCCATGGGCGGGTTTGGGAATTGTTGCTGCTAGGAGGTTCAAGATCGAGGACAAAGTGATGGTTAAGCTATACTATGATAGGATTCCTGACGACCTTTCAGACTACACCGTCGTAGCCGTCGACCCGACGCTAGCGACGGGTAATACTATGATAAAGGTTCTTGAGAAATTGAGTGAAGCTAAGTGTAAAGATTACATGGTGGCCACAATAATATCATCACGCCCCGGGTTGGAGAATTTATGGCGCAAGTTTCCAGATGTGAAGGTCGTCACGTTAAGTATTGATCCGATCCTCAGTAAAGAATTATTCATAATACCGGGGATCGGGGACGCCGGAGACAGGTCACTGAGTTCAGGGGAGATATGAGAGGTTCACCCTATAACTTAGCAGCAATATCTAAGTAATAGCTTCTAGCGCTACAACTTTCTATCTTGTCCAGGGATCCGATGCACTCATCGAAGTTGTTTATGCGGGGGATAGATCCCAGGTACTTGATCCCCTCCTCATCAGCGTATGGTTTTAAGACTCCGGTGCCCATGTTCTCAAGGAAATAAATATTTTGTAATCCAGCATCTTTCAGAACCCTGAGAAGCCTTTTCACGCTCTTGCTTGATAGTTGATCCGGTGTTGAAATGACTACGGGTCTTACCAGACCTTTTAAATTATAGATTAACTCTAAGTGCTCATCGCTCATTCCCGGTGGAGTGTCAATGAACAGTTTTTCAACACCTCTCCAGTTTACAATGCTGAGGACTTCTCTCATAATGTTTCTTGCCTCGTCTCCTTTCAGCGTTAGCGGATTGTCCCTCGTATAGGAGACTATGGAGAAGTATCGGAGATTGCCGAGGGAGAATGGCTCGAGACCTTTATCCTCCCTATAAACTATGATCTCCGGATCCAATCCCAGTATGATGTGTGTCGACGGATTTGTGAAGTCTAGGTCAATCAGCCCTGTAACCACACCTTTCGAGGAAGTGTAGTAGGCCAAGAGGGCAGATATTACGGATTTCCCGACACCCCCCTTGCTACTCAAGATGACGTAAACTTTTGAGACCTCTCTAAGCCTCTTCACAACTCCATAGAATCTTGGGTCAACCATCAAGCAGGGATCACCTCTACTATGTTCAACCCTCTTCCTTCAGCTATCTTGAAATCCCTGCTCCTACACCGAGGACATTTTGTGAACGCGCAGATAGACTCAGGCACAAAATGTATGGATTCTCTGATGAACTCGTCAAACTCGTCTGAAGAAATGTTCCACGCAAACCCGCAGGTGTTGCATACTAGTTTTGCACCTTCCTCTATGATTTGAAGCGTCTCAACGGTAATCCCTTTTTCCTTTAACAGCTCTAGCAGACTAAACTCGAATATCTCCTTGTCAACAGATTGGAGGAGTCCTAGGCTTATTTTCAATGATTTTATTTTTCGAAGGTTGTTTGCCTCCAGATATAAAGCCACGGACTCGGCTAAAGCCCATTCATGAACCAGAGTGCTCACCAGTAATATTTAATATTGTGCGACAAATATAAGGAGTTTTGGGATTTCGATGACCGAGAAGTCAAGCAGGATACAAGGGTTTTACAAGCTACCTATTAGCGAGAGGTTGAGACTAGTCCGCGATTACTCGGAGCTTAATGAGGAAGAAGTTAAGTTGCTCAGCAACCTTGGAAACCTGCCCCAGGACATAGCGGACAGCATGATCGAGAACGTAATAGGCGGGATGACTTACCCTTTCGCTATTGCCACAAATTTCCTGATAAATGGAAAAGACTACTTAATTCCAATGGTGATAGAAGAGACCAGCGTGGTCGCGGCCGCCAGTAATGCGGCTAGAATGTTGAGACACGGTAGGGGAATTATAGCTGAGGCCGGACCCCAGGAGATGATTAGTCAAATACACTTGGTGAACGTCCAGGCTCCCTACTACAAGGCGATGAAAATTTTGGAGGCGAAGCAGGAGATCCTTGAGCACGCGAGGCAACAAGATCCCACTCTTCTTAAGTACGGTGGGGGACCGAGAGATCTGGAAGTAAGGATAGTGGACTCTCGGTTGGGACCAGTCATAATAGTCCATTTAATAGTGGATGTTAGAGACGCTATGGGGGCCAATACGGTCAACACGATGGCGGAGGCGATTGCGCCCTTAATTGAGAAAATAACCGGGGGACAAGCGAGGCTTAGGATCGTATCAAACTATGCGACCAGGAGAGTAGTGAGGGCTTGGGCTAGAACGCCGGCTGATGAAGTAGGAGGTATTGATGTCGCGAGAAAGATAATGGAGGCAAGCATTCTTGCCGAAGTCGACCCGTATAGGGCTGTCACGCATAATAAGGGTATAATGAATGGAGTGATCGCAGTTGCCCTTGCAACGGCCCAAGACCACAGAGCCATAGAGGCTGGAGCACACGCCTACGCTAGTAAATCAGGGAGCTATAAACCGCTGTCTTACTGGGAGGTAGACGAGGAAGGATTCCTAGTGGGTAGTTTAGAGATGCCGATGCAAGTCGGGATTGTAGGAGGGGCTACGAAAGTCCATCCGGTTGCCAAAGTCGCCTTGAAAATACTCGGCGTTAAGACTGCCAAGGAGTTGTCAGAAGTAATGGGGGCAGTGGGACTTGCTCAGAACCTCGCAGCCTTGAAAGCCCTAGTAACCGAGGGAATACAAAAAGGGCACATGAGGCTTCACGCGAGGAATCTCGCGATTATGGCGGGTGCTTCAGGAGACTTAATTGAGAAAATAGCGGAGAAAATGATTAAAGATGGACGCATTCGATACGACTACGCCAAGGAGCTTCTCGAGAAATACTTAAGGGGAGAGAAAGACTAGAGAACGTTCTGAACTCAGTGGTGTAGATGCTAGAGAGGGTTAGAGAATTTATTCTAGAATACATTGAAGAAGTCCGGGCTACTTTAGCGGGCAACGTAGGAGTAATGGCTTTATCATGGTTCCTATTCGCTCTCAGCGGCGCTCTAGTACAACCGTTCTTCTCCATATATGCGAAAGAGTTGGGGGCAAGCGACTTCGAGCTCGCCTTCATAAGGACTCTTGGCATGCTATCCCTAGGACTGTCTCTGATCCCTGGTGGTTTGATAACGGACTACATTGGACGTGTGAAAACTATTATGATAGGCACTGTGGGGATAACAATAGTCCAATTTCTCTACGCGATTGCACGAGATTGGAGAGAATTCGCCGTCATATGGGTATTAGACTCAGCGCTTCATTTCTACCAGCCAGCTTTAAGCGCCATCGTCATGGATTCCCTTCCTCGCGGCCGCACCTTCAAAGGATTCGTCTTCCTTAACATCGTTCCAAGCATACCGTGGCTTTTTATGCCAATAGTGGGTGGAACACTATATGAAAACCTGGGGATTATAGGCATTAGGATCGGCTTCGTTTTTTCGGGAATAATAAGCCTGGTGGTCTTAATCCTGAGGATGAAGGGGTTTAGAGAGACCTTCACCAAGCAGGATAAGGATTTCAGTAAACTAATCTTCGAACTCTCGGGTTATAGACCAATTCTTCTAAAGGCTTTGAGATACTACATCTTCACTGCTGTTCTATGGCAGTTGTCAATGAGCGTGTTGAACACTTATGGAGCAATATACGCGGTAGAAGTCTTAGGAATAAGCAAGCCGCAATGGGGGGTTGTCAACAGTATTTCAACACTAGCAAGCATAACTGGATCCTTGTTAATTTTCAAACGAGCCGTCTCAGAGGTTCGTAATTCGACCATATTATTTTCGACTCTGGCATCAACCGCAGTTGCAATTCTCTCAATACCCTTCTTCTTTAGGATGGAGGCTTTACTGGTGATTTTGCTCGGCAACGTAATCATATCAATATCCAACAACATCATATCGGCCGCGGTATCATCGCAGCTAACCAGCATACTCCCCCAACAGATACGGGGAAGAGCGATAAGCATTCAGAGAATAATGGAGAATGTTGGAGCGGCCGCATCCTCCCTCATAGCGGGCTACCTGTATGTAAATCTGCTACCCGGGTACGCATTACTCACGTGCTCAATGATCGGCATATTTAGCACGGTTTATTTAATGAAAATTCTGAAATATTGAAACTTATCCGTGGGAATATCGTGTAATTAGCATCATTACTTGTTCTCTCCACAGCGATAGGTTTATAAAAGATACTCGTATATAACAAGGATCAAATAGGTGGGAAATATTGATAAAAAAATACATACTTGAATCTCTAATAATTGGGATCCTTCTAATCAATCTCGCCCATCCAGTGCTAGCATCATCAGTCAACGCATCGCCGACTGAGAAAATCCACCCGAACCTGTTGAAAAACATTGAGAGTATGCCTCCCGAGGAATTGGTTGAAGTAGTTATAAGGCTCAAGCCTCTCCCGGATGAAACTAAGATTAGTGTAACTGGTCGATACGAGTTAGCTGTCTCATCACTAAAATCATGGGCGTATATCACTCAAGAACCGATAGTAAGGCTTATCAATGCGAAGGGCGGTTACGTGTTGAATAGATTCTGGCTGGATAATGTTGTACTAGCAAGAGTCCCAGCCTCCATGGTGAAGCTCTTAGCTACTCACCCAGACGTGGTAAAGATATTTGAAAACTTTAAGGTGGAAGTCATTAAGCCGGTTGAAAAGATGAAAGTAATAGAGAGCCAGGTGTCAAGCTGGGGCATATTTAAGATTAGAGCCAATGAAGCATGGGCTCTCGGATACACGGGCCAGGGAATAAGGATCGCTGTGCTTGATACAGGAGTGGACATTTCCCATCCGGCGTTAAGTGGAAAAATGCTCACGCTTGATCCCTCAAGTCCTTACTATCCTGGAGGCTGGATGGAGTTCGACTCGGCCGGTAATCCGGTTTTAAGCGTTCCTCACGACACAGATGGGCACGGCACTCACACGAGTGGAACGGCGCTTGGAGGAAATACTGAGAACATATTAATTGGAGTCGCCCCAGGAGCGACCCTCATGCATGGATTGGTCCTCCCGGGGGGAGGCGGAACTTTTGCACAAGTTTTGGCGGGAATGCAATGGACCGTTGAACCCTTCTACCTAGTAGGGGGAACACCGGTGCCCACTGGACTCCCAGCCCACGTCGTATCCATGAGCTTCGGAGCCAACGAATACTACGGTAACGAGTTGCTCCCTGCCATTAAGAACATGCTATTAGCGAACATAATACCCATAGCGTCAATAGGAAATAGTGGACCAGGCACATCCGGAAATCCGGGCAATATTTGGGGAGTATTCGGGATAGGAGCCACCGACATTAATGACAACGTGGCCTCCTGGAGTAGTGGAAAAATAGTTACATGGCCCTCTCCACCAGAATCCTGGCCATTCTTCGACACATATCCTTCAACCTACATCAAGCCAGATTTCTCCGCCCCAGGCGTATCCATCGTTAGTTCAGTACCTGGAGGAGGATATGAAGCATGGTCGGGAACATCAATGGCGTGTCCACACGTCTCCGGGCTTGTAGCACTTATTCTCCAAGCAGCTGGATGGATGTACTTCGATGTTCCAGACGTACCTGAGAAAGTCTACATAATCCTGAATTCAACCGCAGTGGATTTTGGTGATCCGGGACTAGACACTAGGTATGGATGGGGGAGAATAGATGCTCTCGAAGCAGTGAGCAAAGCTAGAGAGTACGCTAAGAAAACAGGTGTTGAGGGATTTGTCACGGACTCCGTGAGCGGGGAGCCGATTCCATGGGCGCTCGTGAGGGTCCTTGAAACCAATCAAACATTCTACGTCAACGGCTCAGGATTCTACAGGATACCTCTTGACCCAGGGACATACACACTGCAGTTTGAAGCATGGGGTTATGAATCATTCAACACTACGGTCGAAGTGGTTTTACTGAATGGAACCATCACTGGGCTAGTATTAGATGCGTTATCAGGCTATCCCATCGCTAATGCGACAGTCACGGTAATGGAGTTGAATTTAACAGTGCTCACAGATGAGGACGGATTGTACACGGTGAAAGTCCCGCCCGGCACGTATGACTTGCTAGCAGAAGCGGTTGGTTATCAACCGTTGCAGTTGAGTGTGACGGTTGACGAGGCAGAGATCGTAATTGTAAACTTCCCACTATATCCCCTCGGCAACGGAACGCTATGGGGATATGTTTACGATGCTACGACGTCTCAACCGATTGCCGATGCAATAGTTTATACTTTCGTTAACAATACGTTAGTCTATAATACAACGGATTCCAGTGGTTACTACGAACTCTCTCTTCCCTCAGGACAGTACGTGGTTAGAGCGTATAAACCGGGATACGTTGAGAAGGAGGTAACGGTAGTCATTGCTCCTCTCGTAGCGGTGAGGCAGGACTTTAATCTCGAAAGTATTCCTCCATCCGTGATCGTCTTAGCTAACGTGGACTTTGACACCTCTCCACACCTGAGGCTAATAGTGGAAAACCTAGGCTTGCCAGTTCTCGAGTACAATGACATGGACGTGTTGGTCCAGGACTGGGTTAACGGAGTTATAAATCCCGCAGTGATAGTTATTGATCACACTAAACCCTCCCCATACTCGTATCCCACGAACACCACGTTGCTCGCCTTCCACTTGCTTGCAGACTACGCTGGCACAAGCCTCATATGGTTGTGCACTAGCTACTCCGGATATCCTGGAATATACGTCCTGATGATTCACAATTCCACTCTGGTGGCGAACGGCTATCCGGCCCCAGTATCACGGCTATTTGCTTACCCAACCCCCTCGAACGTCGTTGTAGAAATGCTAAACACCACTCATCCAATATTTAATGGAGTGGAGCCTGACATTCCACCGGATAAGTTCTATCTTGCAACGCTGACAAGTAGTTACGCAGATTACGTGGTTTACAATTTCACAGATCCCACGGGCAGGCTCAACTTGCTAGGCTACGTGAGGGATTTGAGAACAGAATATCCACACTACTTTGGTGTAGGAGTTGCTGAATGGGTAAGCAACTCCAACGTCTCATGGTTCTACTTGGGTAGTTGGGCTGAAAGCTATTGGATGCAGTATCTGGAGCCGGGAGCGGATGGCATGTATAGTAGTAACACGAAGAAAGTCTTGGAGAACGCCATAATGCTCGGTTGGTCCCAGGCTACATCAACATCTATCAGAGTGAGAGGAGACTTTGAAAAACTTGCGCGGGCTTTAATGCTCGCAACTAACAGGGAAGTAAAACCAGGTCTCGTTGCCGAATGTGGCGTGGTCAAAAACATCTACACTCGAGTCGATGTGACACTAAACAGGTTGCCGCACGGCTTCGTAGAGGGATTCGTCTTGGGTTCTGACGGTATTCCTCTCTCTAATGCAATAATACAAGTTTTGGGAACACCAGTGAAGGTGAAGACTGACGTGAACGGGTTCTTCTCTACATGGTTGCCTGAGGGGGCGTACACTCTACTCATCCAGGCAGCAGGATACAGGTCTGCCTATATCGAAGTAGAAGTCCTAGTCAACGCAACTGTCAACCTTGGAGAAATAGTACTTAAGAGACTTCCGAGAATAGGGATAATGTGGGATTATGCCGGATCTTTCAAGAACTTCTTCGAAGCTAATGGATGGTATGCTGCCTCATATACTAATCTAACGCAATTAACCGAGGATGTGTTGGCTGGCTTGATAGACGTTGTAATTTACTCCGGAGACTATGGAGTTCCATTTCCAACCTCGAGCGAGTTCCAAGCATTTCTCAACGCGACAATGAGCAGGAAGGTAGGCGTGGTTTGGATGGATAGCTACGGCTCGTATGGATATGGAATTAAAGTGTTGAATCGAGAGTTAGGGGACCCAGCGTCGGTTGGTTTTTCATGGGGAGCTGGACAGGTATATGTGGTTGTAGAGGCCTCCCATCCAATATTCAGGGGATACCCGCCGGGCTCAACGGTAATGATTAATTCATATAGTAGTGCAGACTTCTCTTGGTTCTCTGACTTTAGCGGAGTCGTCATAGGATCCATCCTCGTAGGAGGTTCAGTGAGGGGCGCTGGAGTCGCTTATAAAGAATTTGATAATGGAGTTAAATGGGTGTTGCTCTCTAGTTTCGCGATAACGAGTTGGAACACGCCAGATACTTTCACACCTAACTTCTGGAACATAGTTTACAATTCGGTTAGGTGGATCATTATGAAACCTTTGAATGTAGCAATAGATAATAAACTATTACACGTCGGCGACTCATACACCCTAATCATCACGGGGGCGTTGCCTAATGATACTTTACTAATAATGATTGATGGAAACATCATAGGTTTGACAACGGCTGATGAAAATGGTTCTGCAATATATTCTGGCGAAATTCCATTAATTCCAGGCGGTATGCACTTGTTCGAGGTAGTCAATATAGATGAAACACATTATGGAAGCGTGGATTTCACCGTTCTTCCCAAGCTAGAGATACAGCCCGAGGCCATTGTTGTCCCAGGAAGGGTTCACTTAACAGTAACTGGTCTTTCATCGCATCAAACCTTCTATGTTTACCTTGATTCCAACTTCCTAACGGTGAGCACTGCTAACATGAGTGGTGCCAGATCGCTTGTCTTAAACATTCCGCTCGTTGATGAAGGAGTACACGAGATATCAATAACAGATCTGCTCGGAGAACCCCTAGTGATTGGTTCGGTAAACACGCTGAGCAAGTTAGAGATGATATTTGCTAATACTCAACAGGCGATCTCTTTGCTGGAGACATTGAATGCCGAGATCATTGGTGTTAGGGACAATACTGTGTTGATCAATACTTCCCTCGGCCTGGTGAACGCTAAATTAGAAACAATTCTCAATATGTTGTCATCGCTTGACGCTAAGATAGTGGGGTTGAACGATAGCGTCGTCTTAATAGATACTAAAATAGGCTTGCTAAACGTCTCACTGGCTTCTCTCATACAGGTTGCTGACGAAATCAAGATGGAGGTCATTGGTGTTAGGGACAATACTGCGTTGATCAATACTTCCCTCGGCCTGGTGAACGCTAAGGTTGACACTTTAATTGAGAACTTAGGTCTCTTAGACGCCAAAATCTCCCTGCTAAACCAAACTGTTCTCCTTATCAAAACGAAGGTTGGTGAGATAGACGTGTCAGTGAACGAGTTTCAGGCCATGTTATCCAGTATGAATGCTTCCCTAGTCTCCTTGATTCGAGATGAGGGCGGGCGAATATATGGATTGGTTAATACGACTCGTGGAAACATACTGATCGAGATCGATGCGTTGAAACAAATCTTGAATAACAAGCTACCGATTTCCACTGAAGATCTAAGTGCAGGCATCTCTGATATCAAGAACACCCTCAACAATGTGGCAAATAACGTTGAGCAACTTCAAGGTAGCGTGGGCATGACTACGAATTATGGTTTAGCCTCAGTAGGGCTGTCTATACTAATACTAGGAATTCTAGGTTATGTCGGTTTTGTAAGGAGAAAATAATTTTTATCTTTTTTTAGAACACGCATAATCCCAATGTCCCCACGATTACTTGGACCAATAATATAGTATACACTACTCCTTTTTCGCTCGCGTGTCCGCGAATTTTTATCAAGATCTTGATAGCCAGGTGTGTTATGCTGTAGGATTTCGGATATGGAGGTTGGAGATGATTATGTTCATCCGGGATTCCGAAATTCTCTTTGTACACATTGTTTTTCAAACCCCGTAGGAATAGCAATAACTCTCCGAAGTATGGAATGAACAGGAATAACCCGAATCTCTCGAAGTTGCCATAAATGACTAGTGATGCGTAGAAGGCGCCAATCCCGTAAGTCAAAGAATTCCCAGGTAACACTTTAGCCGGATACTTATTGAAATAGTAGAATGCTGCGAGTGAGGCCAGAACGGGTATCACGACTGGAATGAGCTGGTATGAGCCTTTTTTCAGCAGGAAGAGGCATGTGAACGATAAGAGTGTGATGCCTTGGAGGGTTTCCAAACCATTATAGCCTGCAATCATATTGAATGCGTTGCTGGCTCCAACAATACCCAGGGGGACTATCAAGAGCGGATATATCAAGCCCAAGTCTGCGACACCTATCACCGGGATTTCGATGGTTGAGAAACCGGCTTTAACAGCCATTAAGGGGAGGGCTATTGGAAACGTGAACAATACTCTTGCTAAGGGGGAAATCCCTTTTTTCCAGCCGAGCAGGTCATCGATGAATCCAAGCATTCCCGATAGCAAAAGGACCTGAGTCATGGATAGATATTGAATAATTCCTGCATCTCTGTCGAGCACGCTTTCTATCATTATATAACCAAGTATTCCTATTGATGTGCTTAATACGACCCATATTCCGCCGGCCTCACTTACTTCAGGACGATCATACTTGTTCATGTCTTTTCCTTTGAATCCTAGTCGAAGAGCTTTCGGAATCCACCATTTTACAAGGAAGAATGTAGATAACCCTGACATTAACGAGGGAATCAGTATCTCAAGGTAGTCTGTGATCATTGGACTCGGCCCTCCACTGAGTATTGAATAGGGTGTAAATTTCCTCCGCTCTCTTGTCACCGATTCCTTCTATCCTCAACAATTCCGAGATTGATGCGTTAGCCAAATTTCTTAGGGTTTTGAAATGTCGAAGCAGCTTCCTAGCCGTAGCGGGCCCCGCTATGCTTTCAGCTACGTATAATATTCTATCGTTCACGTTCAAAGGCTTTTTCTCAACTCTCATGCGAAAATACCTTTTGCCAGAAGTTTCCCCTAGACTCTTTGCTTTCAAAATAATCCAATCAACGGTTTCCTCAATCCCGGGCGTGTTCAGAACTGGTACCTCCAGCTCTAGGATGAGAGTGTCGATGATTCTCAACAGGCTTTGAACCCTCCACTCTCTAAATCTGGCGAGATCTCTAATGCATCCCTCAATAATGATCAGAGGTTTATGCCCGTCTTTCAATGCCGCGTCTTTTAACAGATTAGCTTGTTCCCACAGTCTGTTGTCGCGGATGCTGTTTGCAAAATCCTCGAGGGATTTCCTCTCAATAAGCACGCTGTTTTTTCCCTCGGGGGCAAGCAAGAGGAAGTCACCAGCGGGGAGGTTCTTGACGGCTACTTTTAATCCGGCGTTCAATAATTTTGGTTTAACCTCGGGATGCTTTGAAACCTCTCTGGAGTCTACAATCACGTCAACGGGAAATAAAAGTGATAAACCCATAGTCTCACTAACCCGTTTTCTACGGTCGCTTCCTGTCGAAATTCCACTCTTTGGTAACGTATTTTTCAATATATAATTTCTCAGCCAACTCGAACTCAACTCTCTTAGGAATATCTGGAAACCACGACTTCTTATCAAGTACCTCCATGAACGATCCTATTAAAGATAGAATAACATCCCTCTCCCTGACCTCGGGTTTTAATGCTGTGATATTTGTGACCCTATACTTTACGCTTGAAATTCCCTTGTCGGCAAGTTTTTTCAAGGGAATCTTCAGGACTCCTGCTAGAATGTCCAAGTTAACGTCGTATAAGACAGCACCGTGTATGAATCCGCAGTTAGATTCCCGCTTCATGCTGGCCGCGATCCCGACTACTTTCCTATCTCCAACGATTATGTCGTTAACGTTCTGAACTTCTGGTTTAAACCCCAGCCTCTCAAGGGCTTTTACCACTCCGTAAAGGAGTTCCCCGTAGAGATAGTCGACGCTGACTTTTAAACCGCGTGGTTTAACTGATAAGGCGAAATTGATGTTTCCAAGGTCATGATAAACTGCGCCTCCACCGGTAAACCTTCTCACGACTCCCGCTTTAACCTGTTCGGCGAATTCAAGGTTAACCTCCTCTGAAGCCTTTTGGAAAACCCCGATTACTACCGCACTCTTATTACGCCAGATCCTTAGAACATCATCTGAGATATCGTTACACCTACTCTGAAAGAAGGCCTCCTCCCACGCGAGATTCATCCAAGGGTTTTCAGGCGTTTCTGTGAAGACGACTCTGAGTTCACTCAACAGGCCTCGCCTCCGTAAAAACTTTAATAAACTCTTCCAGCGAACATCCTACAAGAACAGCGTCTTTCTCCTTCAAAACATTAGTCACCTTCTCCGCAATATCTGAGTATGAGAAACGAGTTCCTTTCAGCCTGCTTTCAATCTCCCATATGACGTCCTCTGGATAGATGAAGAAGTCCCCCATTATCACGACATCCCTAATCAGATTATTCTCGTCAACGCTCATCTTGACCTTATACAAGCCCTTCCTGGCCTTGTACTCATTGTAGTATATATTCAACGAAACTCCCATACAGTAGTTATATTCAACGTGTTTGAAAAACCTTATTGTTCTAATAATGAGGAGGGAGGTTGAAGAGCTGGCGTTTCTTTTCAAGACTCTGTTAAGGTCTGTTTTCTATGAGATGACATGATATCGGCCACTAATTGAATCACTATTATGGCTATCATCGCAAAAGCCAGCCCCCACACAATAGGTGTGATCAAAGTGGTTAATATTGAAACATCGATACCCCCTTGTTCCAGAGCAAATATTACTACAACAAGATAGAATAGTATCCTAAGATACTCTGCAACAGGGGTTATGAATCTGAGCTCTGCTCTTAACTCGCTACTTCTATAGACGTACGAGACGAATGAGTCAACAAGAATGAATCCTATGATTATAACGATTAATGCTTTAACCAGGCCGTAGAGATAAACCGTCAACATGGTCTTGGCGAGTTCTGCACCATCCGTGAATTCCATGTTCAGAAAACCCATGTAAAATCCTAACAATGAAAAGGCGATGTACACCATCCATGATCCAATACTTCCGAAGAATTCTCCTGGGAACAGTCCGGTCCTCCTAATGGCCTTTCCCATTCCAAACTTCATAAACCAGTCATCTATACCGAGGCGTTTGAAAGTTTTTACAAACAAGTAGTAAACTATTCTGCCAGCAATGTATCCAATGATTATTAACAATGCGACAATTCCTGCACTGAGTAGTACCTGGAGGACGATGCTTCCGTAATCCACAGATTCTCCACCGAAACCTATTAGGGTTTTTTCAAAATATATATTTTATGTGAGGATATCTGATGTGAGCGAGTTATTGGGGGTTAATGATGCTTATAAATCTTCCATTGAGATCCGAGGTGTTTGGCGCATTAAAAATTTACGACACCATGAAGGTCGTTAACTTGTTTGGCTTTGGGAGGGGTTTTTCGCAATCTCTTTCACTATCTTCATTTAAAGAACTTGAAGAGGTAATGCAATCAACAGCGATTGTAGTGCCAGTCAAGAACGAGGATTTATCTATTTTCGAGAAGGTTTTGAAGGCGGTTCCATACGACTCTCCTTTAATTATTGTTTCAGCGTCGAATACGTATCCTTTGAACGTTTTCAACGAAGAAAGATCGATTGTGAGAAACATATATAGGCATACTGGGCGCGTTGTACTTCATCTTCATCAAAGGGACCCTGTTCTAGCAGAGTTTCTAAGCGAGGTATTTTCAGAGATCATCGATGAGAATGGTCTTGTCAAATATGGAAAAGGAGAGGCCATGCTCCTCGGAACGTTGGTTGCAGACGCTGTTAGAGCTAAGTATGTAGGTTTTGTTGATGCTGATAATCTGATCCCCGGTTCCGTAACAGAATATGTGTTGATATACTATACAATACTTTCACTCAGCGAGTCCAAATATACTACCGTTAGAGTTCACTGGGGGTATAAGGGGTGGGCGGATGGAGAATTGTTCTTGCGAAGGATGGGCAGGGTTTCAAGATTAGTGAGCGGGCTATTCAATAAAATGTTGTCTAAGGGGCGGTTACATGAAACCGATATAGTTAAAACGAGTAATAGTGGAGAACACGCTATGAGTATTGACCTTGCCCGTATAATAGGATTCTCATCCGGTTTCTCCGTTGAAGCAGGAGAGCTTGTTAAAATGTTGGAGCTCTGCTACGCGGGGCTTGAAAAGGGGGTTTGTCCCACCCTGCCGGAGGCGATCGAGTATTATCAAGTCGAGTCCTTGAATCCCCACATCCATGCTGTTAAAGGTGAACATCACATTTTCGAAATGGTAGCTGAAAGCCTCGGGACGCTCTACTACTCGGAATTATCTGATCAGGAATTGAAGGAAAGCATTGTTAAGACGCTAAGAGACCTCGGACTTAGCGAAGAGCCACCAAAACCCACCTACTACTCCTATCCGGACATCAATCCTCGTAGGATGTTGGATGAGCTTCAGGCTAGAAGTAAGATGACAACCATTCTAGGTATGTGAAATGATGACTTCGGCAGTTTTATTCTTCACCGATTTAGATGATACGTTAGTTTCAAGTGATGGTAACAATTTAGAGGAGTTGAAAACTCTGTTGCGGAGGCTTCAGGCGAAATCGTTCGTGATTCCTGTCACAATGAAAACGTTTGACGAAGTTCTACTGTTGTCTAGAATGCTAAACTTCGAATTCCCCATAGTAATCTCCGAGGGAGGATGTGTAATAAGTTCATTAAATGAATGGCTTCTCCCGGATACAGCGCATAGTTTCATAGTGGATAGGTATCATGTGAGAATCCTGTGCAAACCGATGAGTGAGATCGACGAGATCATAGAACTGTCCTTAGAGAGCCATCCATGTAGTAGCAAAATTGGTAGAATGAGTAGACTAACAGCTGAGGAGTTAAAGTCCATCTTAACCATCTCCTACGAGGAGGCGTTAGCAGCTACTAAAAGATTATGTAGCGAAGCATTTCTTTCAGCTGATGCGAACTGCTTGAAAGGGCTCTCCCAGAGATTGAGGGAACTAGGGCTTAAAACGTCCATGACTAAGAGGGTTTTACACGTCTCAACTGGAAGTAAAGGATTAGGAGTCTCCAAAGTGCTTGAAAAACTAAGAAGTTACTCCCACCTTACAATTGCTGCCGGAGACTCAGAGATTGACTGCGAATTCCTCAGCCTTTCCGATATTCCAATAATTCTAGGCAGTGATGTAACGTGTGTTAGGAAGTACCCCTTCATCGCCCTCCCGTATAAGCCTTTATCGAACAACCCCGTCCTAGATAAAATACTCTTAAACCTGGGGCTTTAGTAATCGGTACTTAATGAGAGAAGGTTCACAAGTCTAATCCACTTATCCTCTATTCTCTCAAACTGCTTCTTAAATTTGGAGGACAACCCTTTTCCTCCAAGTATTTTTGAATACTCTGAAAAGAACGTGTTCACTTCGCGATATACTTCCTCTAGAACTTCTTTCTGAGTGTTGCTATTTAAAACCAAATCTAGCAGGTTGTCAATGAACTCCAATAATGAACTATTTAATGTCTCATTATCAAGTATGTCCCCTACTGGTAGGTTATAGATTATACCGAGTGGAATACCTGCTAGGGATTCAATACATTTGTCAGGCAAACCCTCTCTGTTTAGTAGACTTAAAAATTCTAATACGGCCTCTACGGACAAGCTCAAGGGACCGTAGATCAACTCATTAACTAGTCTACGAGTGGTGTGAGAGGTTTTTTCACAAGACCAGAGCAGAGCGCAGTATGATAGAGAGGATGCTCTCGCCCAATTGCTTGAGGCAATATAGTTTTCTATCTTATTCAGCAATACGATTACTACATCACTTTCTTTTACAATTACTTGCCTGATTTCGGCGGAAACCCCCTCACATGAGGTACTCGGTACCATGGTTGAATCTTGGTAGCCGTGACTTTTGTTCTCCACCTTACCTACCTCGTTTTGAAATAATGGGTGATGGTTATTTTAAAGGAGAAAGTGTTGAATGCGTAGGACTTAGTACGTAAAATGGTGGGATTGTCCCGCGAATTACTACTTTTTCCTCAATATTATTCGTCCATCGATAACGTATGCCCCGTTAGGGTATGCGAAAACCGGATTTAAGTCCATGGACTCTATCTCAGGATAGTCCTCAAGCATTTTTCCCACCGCCACTATTATCTCTGCTATTGAATGTTTATTCACGGGTGGTTGAGTCCTGTAACCATTCAATATAGGTGAAGTTCTGATCTCTTCAATCATTTCTAACGCTTCATCCACGCTTAAAGGTGCTACTCTGAAGGATACATCCCTGAAAACCTCAACGAATATGCCTCCTGCACCAAACATTACTACGCTTCCGAATACAGCATCGTGAATGCCACCGATTATTACCTCGACTCCCTTAGGCATCATCGGCTGAAGGAGAAAGCCGGTTATACGAGCCTCAGGGAACTTGGTCTTTATTTCACTGATCATATCATTAGCAGACTTAACCGCTTCATCGACGGACCATATGTTAAGTTTCACTCCTCCTATATCTGTTTTATGTATGATATCGGGCGAAATGACTTTAATCACTAGTGGAAAACCGATCTTCTCGGCGGAGACTTTTATATCATCTACTGTTCTAGCCACCTCGTAAGGTACTACAGGAATCCCATAGGATTTTAAAAGCTCAAATACCTCATCTTCAAGCAGTTTTACGCGATTTTCAAAGTAAACCCTATTGATCAATTCTAGTTGGCTAGGCAATATCCCTGACTGCCCTATGATTGAGGAGGTTTTTAAATCTTATGAAAAAACTATTTTCGTTTTCTAAACAGAAATAGAAGGATTAACAGGATAATGACGCCTCCTATAATGGAAACGAGGAGTATGAGTTTTCCTTGGTTGTCACTTGGAGATGTTTGTGTCTCAGGATTTATCGATATGGATAGTGGATAAAATCCTGGTTTATCGAGGGTCACGATTGTATAACCGTTTGAATGCTTCACATTGAAAGGTCCTTCCACGTAATATGTCCCAACCAAGGTGATACTCACATTAACGCTTAAGCCCGAGTATCTAGTTAGGTCCAGGAATGTGGTATAGCTTCCGACTCCTGCTTCTTCGAAGACGTTTTCAACGGTAAATGATATTGTAACTTTTGACGCGTTGTAAGCTAGAAATGATAACGTATTATTGATTAGCTGGTAATCAGTTATCAGCACACCATTGTCACTTGTAATATTAAGTATATTATAATCGCCTTCAAAAGGCAACGTGATGCTGACTTCAACGTAGTTTTCAGAGGTTTCCGAATAAGATATCTTAATAGTTCCAGTGAAGAAGTTATCAATGGGGCTCCCCTCGATCTGAATATAGATTTCGCTAGGGTTGCTAGAGACAAGAACAGGTGTAGATACGGTCAGGATCAATATTATGATAATGAAGTATGAGAGTGCCTTCATCATGGAACACCAGGGACTATTCTAATTGTGACTTATTATAAATAAATCGATCTGATTATAAATATTTGCCACGTCCTTGTTTGAATATGAAATTCTTGAATTTGAAGAGCTAATTCCAGTATAAGATGATTAGTGTTGGAATGCTTCGCCTCCAAACCTGTACACGGATGGGGAAAATTATTTATTGTGGAATGATTAATATTAATCATTTATTTTCAAAGGTGAAAATGATTGAGTTCGCCGCAGGATCTACCATCAATAGACGAGATAACGGAGAGTGCATTAAGTTCATCAATATTTAATCATCCACACGTTCGAAAACTATGGGAGCTTTCGGGGGATAAAACCCTGTTCAAGAAATCACCTGATCAGCTTTCTTCTCTGAGGAGAGATCTTTTAAGGAGCTCTCTTAGGTTCTTCTCCGATATGAGCGATTTTTACTCGGATTTGTTTTCTAGGCTAGAAATCTACCCGGAGTCAGCTGAGCTCGAGGATCTAGTGAAGCTTGCTATTCCATCCGATTTGTTGAGAGGAGAGGGATATAAAAAGTTCTTGATCAATAACGTCTTGAGCGAGAGGCATTTTACATTTTCATCTAGTGGAACGACGAGCAACGTCCCTGTAAGAGTTTTTCGAACATATCTAGAGTTGGCTATGATGACGAAGGCTAATGTAAACTTATTCGAGTACGTCTATGGTGGGGAGTTGAAGCAGGGCGAGGGGATCGCGCTGTTCCTGGCGGCGCGGGAGCTTAGAAGCAGGCTCAACTTTGTTGCATTTGTGGATCTGGCGCTTCAGGCTAAAAGAATTCCTCTCCTCTATGGAATGGAGTTATCAAAGGAGGAATCAACCGGCTCTCAATGGAAAAAGCTCGTTCCTAACAAGAAAATTATAATGGAATTCTTCAAAAGTAGAGAGGAGCCGAAACTCTTCTTCACTGCGCCGGCTGGGGTATATCTGCTATCTAAGCAGTTTAACGAGATGAATCCGGTATTAAAGCTTATAAGCAAACTAATCTACGGATTGCCACCTGTGGATTTAGGCGAGGGAGGAGTCATTGTGACTGGAGGAGGAAGCAAAGGATTCAGCATACCAGGTTATGATGAACTCGTAGTTTATAGTAGGAGGTTTTTCAAGGCACGGCGTAATGGTGTTGAGCAACCTGCGCCATTCATGGACGTGTTAGGAATGACTGAAACCTTGACTGCAATGATTGACTATTATGGTGTGATGAACAAGATACCTCACCCCCTTCAAGAGGTGTTCCTAATTGATCCCAAGACCTTACGACTCATAGAAGAGCCTGGAAGAGAAGGAATATTGGGGATATATGACCCGTTAGCAATCTCCTGGCTCGAAGTATTTTTCCCAGGTGATGTGATGAAGTACGAGATTTCAGACAGATATTACGGGAAGGAGTTCAAATATGTTAGAAGGCTTTCAAGAGATGAAGGATGGGAGCTTCAGCGAGCCTGTGGCGGAACATTGGAGGAGATGATGATTGTTGGAGACAGGAAAAGACCCGATTAGGCCATTGTATTATTCTAAGATTGAGTTGCAACCCGTAGATAAAGGAATATATGAACCAACAATCCCGTGGATTGAAAAATTCGTTGAAAACGCTGTGCCCGTATCTCAAAAACTAGTGGAATTAGGAGTTCGGAAAAGGATTAGCATACTAGGAGAAGTTGGAAAGTTGTGGCAGGAGACCTTGCCGTATATTGAGGAAAAACTGATACCAGTCATTTCGAGATCTACAGGATATAGCCCAGAGAACATACGGATAGATTTAGAATTTATTCATCACGTATTCAATGAAAACAATTTGATGAGGTTATTAGACACTGGATTAATAGGCGGCTGGAGAAGCCTAGATCAACCAGTCGAGGTAGATGATGGTGAATTCTTGTGGAATAGACCCGTTGGCTCCTCCCTTATAATCTCATCAGGAAATACTGTGATACCTGCCGCACTACCCTTAGCAACATCTCTTGCAACCGGCAATGTTACCATACTGAGACCCTCGTCTGCCAACTATTCAGTAATAGCGGAGCTCTACAAGGCTTTTTCAAAAGTCCACGAGGACAAAGTCGATGGAGCAGAAGAGATGATGTCCGCATTACTGATATCGTATTTCGCACACGATAGCAAAGCCCTAGATTACATTTTAACTAAAACAAGAATAGGCGTTGTTAATTATTGGGGTGGAGACCCGGGACGAAAGGTAATAATTGAAAAAATCTCTAGAAACACGTTTCATCCTCGATTGGTTATAAATGGTCCATTAACAGGAATAGCCCTAGTCGACGAGGACTCTGCGTCTGATGAACTGGCTAGAAAGCTTGCATGGGACATCGTAATTTATGATCAGCAACTATGTAGCTCCCCTTCATACGTAATATTCATCGGTTCAACGAATAAGGCTTTGGAATTCGCTAAGGTTCTGGGTAAATTCCTGGACGAGGTGGGAGCATTATTCCCCAAGAAGGTGGGAGAGGGAGAACTCTATAATCTTATCTCAATGAGGAAGAGGTTAGAGGTGGAAGGAGCATATGTTTTGTATTCTAAAAACCTCGAGAACCCGTGGACGATAGCTGTTACCTCTTCGTGGAGGCGTTTCAACAACAATCCATATCAGTTCAAGAATGACTGGGGATTTAGAAAGAGATTTGCGGAAATCTTAGTAGTGGAAAACATAGGGGACCTTAAAACGATTATCTCATCCTTAATGGAAGAACTAGCGAACCAGGGAGTAGACAAATTCCAGACCGTTGCAATGAGTTTGAACGATAAAAACTATGCCTCGGCCATCTCAGCTCTCTCCTTGTTTGGCGTGTACAGGATAGTTCCCATTGGAGAATCGTTTCTGAGAACTCCGGTGGAGCCATATGATGGAGAGTTCCTGCCTCGCTATTTCACTTACTCTTTGTACATTAGGAGAAAAGGAAAATTATTAAATATAACTAAATTCTCCTCGGGTAGAACAAATTGAAAGTAACAGTAACCGGTGCTACGGGTTTCCTTGGAGCTCGAGTGATTGAAAAACTAGTGAGCAGGGGCTACAGTGTCAAAGGCACTTACCACAGTAGGAGTAAGAAAATCCTGGAGGAGAAAAACGTTAAACCTGTATACATGGATCTTAATGAGCCCTCAACGTTTCATGAAGTTGTGAAAGATTCGGATGTGATTATTCATTTAGCTGCTTACTACACTTTTACGGGAAAGAAGAAGCTGTATTACAAGCTCAATGTTGAAGCCACCAAGATTCTCGCTGAATTAGCTTTGAAGCAGGGAATATCGAGATTCATATATTGCAGTTCAACCGAGGCTATAGGACCCGTTGAAAACCCGCCTGGGAACGAGGATACTCCTCCAAAACCACAATTTGAATACGGACGCTCTAAGTTGCTTGCTGAACGCGAGGTGGAAAAATTAGGGCTTCAAGGGCTATCATACACTATAATCAGACCCTCGGGTCTATATGGTCCGGGCAACATTGATGACGTCTCTTACTGGTTCATTACATCCTTCGCTAATCGAAGTCTTCTATCGAAGTTTAAGATAGGGCGAGGGGATACTTTAATACAGTTTTCACATGTTGACGACGCTGCTGAGGGCTTCATACTAGCTCTAGATAAATTCGATAAGTCGGAAAACCAGACATTTATTGTCTCAGAGGATAAAGCTTACACGTATAATGAGGTCTACCAAATTTTGTCGGATATTACGGGAAACCCGCCCCCTAGGTATTCACTTAGTCCTCGAGTCTCCAAACTTTTTCTCTCCTTCACTCATCTCTACTCGCTTTTATCGGGGACCAGCAACTTGCTAATGAGGGTGAGCATAGTTGATTCAGTTACACGACACAGAGCTTATAGTATTGAAAAAGCCAAGAGGCTCCTCGGGTTTTCTCCAAGGTACAATTTAAGAAAAGGACTGGAAGAAACCATCATGTGGTACAGGTCAAAGGGTTATATTAAGTAAGTACCAGGAGTTCTTTGAGATCATTAAGTATTTTCCAGGGGAGGCATCCTCTTAAGAATTTCCCTCCCCATCCCCTCTCAACAAGGATAAACTTTACATTGGCCTTTGCCGATGCAACGCAGTCATGGAAAGTGTCTCCCACATAGAGTGCGTTTTCCGATTCAACTTTTAGCTGGTTCAAAACATACAGAATCATGTCGGGATAAGGTTTGGGTTTCAGGTGATCAACTCGTCCTTGAACAATGTCGAAGTACTTTTTCAGCTTGAAAAAATCTAGCATTATCTCTGCGTGCTCTTGTTCCGAGGAGGTTACTATCCCCAGCTTGTACCCTTTCTCCCTTAGCTTGTTGAGAACTTCCTCGATGCCTGGGTACAGCCTCAATTCATTCATCCAGGTTCTCGAGAAGCAGTCAAAAATGTCTTTAATCACTTCTTCTATGCGAACATTAATGTTTCCGCCTACTAACTCAAGCACTACGTTTAATGTTGGAAGACCCATAAGAGCGAGTATCTTTTCTTTGACAGGAGTGATCCCGTGTTTTGACAACCCTTCACTATAGCATTTCAGAATTAATGGGACACTATCCACGAGGGTTCCATCAAGATCGAATATTATTGCCTTATTACTCATTTAACCACCTATTCTCTAAGATGCCTCAAACAATTTTTATTTGACTAGCATTATTACAAGAGACTTTTGAAAAACCTAATTCAAACCGAGACCTCGGATTATACTCCCTTCTTAGAAACGGTATTCTACTCCATACTTAGCCATCAATTCATCAGCCCATTTAGAGAATAGTTTGCTTAGGTATGTGTAGAAAAATATAAAGGGTAACGTTATGAAAACTAAATGGGAGCTCTCAATACCAGAGACTCCATAAGAGGCTCTCAACAGCTCTGCAGATAGACTTGCTGGATTAACGAATGCAAGATAAGGGTTTGGATACGCCTTCGAAGGTATCACGGTCCCTATTGTGACCATTATTTGAAGCAACCCAGTCCAAGAGCTACTTAATCGTGTTTTAGTGTATAGATACCCAGATAGTGAGCCGTAGAATAATTCAACAATCATCAAAGAGAGCACACCCATCAAAAGTGGTAACATATCACCCGTCAAAATCCACAGATAATCTATCTCGAAAAACCAACTAGAAATTACTCCTAACAGCAATAAAGGTATAATACCAAGTAGTATTACATCAGTGGGGAGTGTGGATACTATGTAGTGATAGACCCCAAGACCGTTCTCCCGAAACATGTCGGTTAAGCCGTCATGAACCATCCACCGTAAGAACTCAGTCCCCGTCCATAATCCCATGGATGCTATACTCATTGCTACTAGCCCAGGAATGAAGGTTTTCAAACTAATAGAAAAGTCTGGCGAGAACATTGAGGTTGGAATGATTAGTAGTATAGACCAGAATATCACGTTCACTATTAGTGAGAGATAACTAGTAAGGTGGAGCTTGACGAGGATTGCTCCTACATATAGGAGTCTCAGGTATCGATCTAATCTCCTCAACCACCTCTCACCTTTAATTCAGCTGTTTTGTGAACCCATATTGAGAGCACATAGTAAATCGTGAAAAGCCCGGTTATCACTCCTAGGAGTCCCAGGAAATCATGTGAAAGGCCTTGAAGTAATAACGACTGGATTAACTCTACTGTGTAGGGAACAGGTGTGAATAGGGCGAAAAAGCGAAGGAGGAAGGGAACGAGTTTCAATGGAATATATATTCCAGAGCCTGCCAGGAGTGCGGGAACGACTATGTTTGAAACACTCCACGGCCTCCTAACGTTTGTATAGAAAACTATTGCAGACCCGAGAATGCCTGATAAAAGACCCAATATCACCGAGCATGCCAATAAGGGTGTGAGCAAATATAGGTATAGAAGGACCCCGTTACCTCTAAGTATCAGAATGAGGGTGGGGACTAGATATAGTGTTGACATGAGGGTCATTATCACGGGTCTTACAAGAGAGGTAATTATGACGTAAGACGGTATACTCGTCGATTCCAATATCATTAAAGAGGAACCATAAAGTTTAAACTCCGCGTATAATGTTTGAAGGATATCGCCGACATTGACAGCCACAATTGTTATGATTCCCGAGAGGCTTAAGCTGAATGCGAGGGCATCCGTCAATGTTAATTCGCGGTTGAAAACATGGCTCATTCTCTCCAGCACAAAATCCAATCCCCCCATTATGGAAGGAAGGAAAATAACTCCTACACCGTATAGTGTTGGAAGAAGCCAGATCGTTACATAATCACCGATAAATCTTCTAAACCAAGCAACTTCTCTGAAGATAAGTGCGTAGAAAACTCCTTTACCGCTCATTAGAAGCACCAAGAATAGCTAGATAAGCGTCCTCCAGCGATGGCTCTATTAATTGAAGATCTAGAATTTTAACGCCCATCTCCTTGGAAGACTTGAACAAGGCCTCAACTATTTCCTCCCTTTCAGCTGATATTAACATGTTTAACTCCGATATCCCGTTAACGTCGGTCGCTGAGCTGGAAACCTTAACTGGCATTATGCTGGAGAAATAATCTCTCAAAAATCGGGCATCGCTTGCCGGGACTCTGAGAATGAGTCTATAGAGTAGTCCGACCTTGGTTTTCAACTCATCTGAGGTGCCTGTTGAAACCACCCTACCTTGATTTATTATCGTGATAGTGTTTGAAATGAGTTCTATTTCATGCATATTGTGTCCTGTAACTAGAATAGTTTTTCCCTTCCTAGAGAGATTAACAAGCAGTTCTCTCACACGTTTACTGCTTTCAACATCTAGTCCTAGAGTAGGTTCATCGAGAAGTAGGACATCAGGATCTGTGAGAAGAGCCTTGGCTATTGCAAGCCTTGCCCGCATGCCAAGGCTATACGTGAAGTAAGGAGAGTCGGAGGCTCCCATCTCATCAAGTTCAACAATGCTTAATGCTTCCTTGGCCCGTCTTTTGGCCTCTGACATCGATAAACCCTTCATTAAACCGTAAAACACTAGATTTTCGAACCCAGACAGCGATGAATAGAATCCCTTTGAAACGTCTATAGCAAGTCCTATTACTCTCCTTACTTCTTCGGGTTTCTCAACAACGTTTAAACCCATTACTTCAACTACTCCATCATCAGGATAAAGCAGCGTGGATATTATTTTTATGATGGTTGTTTTCCCAGCACCGTTTGGACCTAAAAGCGCGTGGATCTCCCCTTTTCTAACGCGAAAAGTCACGTCTCTAACTGCTTCGATGTACTTAACTTTTCTCAAACCCTCCCTTACTCGGTATTTCTTTTTTAGATTGGTAACGTTGATAGCGTTCATGAGGATCCTGGGAATGAGATATTATTTCCTTATCTAATATTGATTTCTATTCTTTAATGACAGGCTTCAACCATCTCCCATGGAGTATCCAATAAAGAGAGATTACCCCTGTTATAATGTTGCTTAGCGACATGCCAGCCCATAATCCCGGCACCCCTAAAGATACAGGGCCTGGACCAAGTAAGTACGCTAAAATATTCCGTAGAAACCATAGTCTAAGTATAGAAATATACATTACCGGCCTGGTGTGTCCAGAACCTTGGGCAACACTGAACGCCAGCCTAAGCATCACGAAGAAAATTATTGACGGTCCCATGAGGAGTATGAAGTCGGCGGCATGCTGAACCACCTCAGGATCTCCTGGTATGAAGAAGCTAGCAACCTCATATCTGAAAGCTATCATAAACAAAACCCCCGCGCTTGTTATCCCTATCGAGAGTAGTGCGGCTTTTAAAACAGCATCCCTTGCCTTATGATAATTCCCGGCGCCCAAATTCTGCCCAACTATAGTTGAGAGAGCGGCGAGGAGGCTACCCACTATAATGTCTAGGACTCCGAATGGGCGATCTCCTACTCCCCAAGCCGCCAGGGCGCTTGAGCCTAGCATACCAATAATCCCTGTTAGAACAGTAAACCCTGCAGCGTCGCTTAGTGACGAAATAGATATTGGAAGCCCGATTTTGAAGAACTTAGTAATAATCGTGAAATCAGGGCTTAAATCCTTCTTCACGAGTTTTTCCCCTCGAACTCCTCGGGTGGAAAGAAGTACCAGGGAAATGATCCCGGATATCAGGTCGCTCAACAATGTGGCGATTGCCGCCCCAGCGATCCCAAGCGGAGGAAATCCAAACAATCCGAAAATAAATATTGGATCAAGGATGATATTGAGAAACACACCGACTAGTCTCACTCTCATAGGGGTAAACGTATCGCCAGCGGCCGAGTATATTGACAACGTAGTGTCCATTAGTCCGAATATTGGGAAACCTAGAGAGAAAATTCTCCCGTAAATTACAGCCCCCTCCCTAACGTCAGAAGGTATTCCTAGGAGCTCCAGTAACAGTGGAATAGTGAAAAAAGACAGTAATCCAATCGGTACTCCAATTACTGATCCAATGAAAAGCAATTGCCCGCCTGATTTTAAAGCGTTCCTGTAATCTCCGGCACCCCAAAACTGGGAGATCAGGGTCAATCCTGCTTGAAATAAACCTGCCAGCCCCGCTATCACTAGAAATATGACTGGCCAAGTAGCGTTAACCGCCGCGAGAGATTCTTTTCCCAACCTCCCCAACCAATACATATCGGTCAAGTTGTAGACCACTTGTAAAGCTTGAGTAACTCCTATTGGGAGCCCAAGCCTGAACATGGTTTTTAGCACGGGTTGCTTTACAACCCACTGCTTGTCGTCCATGAATATCACTGTGAGGATTGGTAATGAATGTTCACTAATTTAATCTTTCAGTGTGACTAGTGAACAGATTTTGTTTCTTTAAACTAACGAATGCTTATTTAGGTTGGTGTAAACAGGATTTCATGGATGGAGACCTTTCGGGGTGTGGAATTGTTATTTAAATGTGTAAGATGTGGCGAAGCCTTCTCGGACATAAAAATGGTGACTTGCCCCTTATGCAATGGGTTACTTTCTCCGGATATCGACTTGGAATTTCGAATTAATGAAAAAGAAAGGGGGATCTGGAGGTTTAGTGGAGTTCTCCCTAAATTCACTTTTAAAATAACCATGGGGGAAGGTAATACTCCATTGCTCGAATCGACTAGATTGTTCAAAGGATTGAATATATACTTTAAAGATGAAGGGCGAAATCCGACCGGTAGCTTCAGAGACAGAATAGCACCCCTACTAGTCTCCGATGCTTTGGAGCGTGGAGTGAGGCGCCTCATTCTAGCGAGCGATGGAAATATGGGCGTAAGCATTTCAGCTTACGCCGCCCGCTCGGGATTAAGAGTTACTGTTTACTCCCCCTCATGGATTGAGGAAGAAAAAGCCTTACTCATGAAAGCGTTTGGGGCAAGCTTGGTTTTGAGCGACCAGTCAATTGATTCGCTTCTCGACCTTGTGTCAAGGAAGAGTGGAAAGGCGAATATTTACGATGCATCAACTATTCACAACCCCCTCTCTATTGAAGGATTGAAAACAATTGCCTATGAGATATTTATGGAATACAAAAATCCTCCAGATTACGTATTCCTGCCATTGGGGAGCGGAGTCACGTTTCTCGGTCTTTACAGGGGTTTTGAAGAATTGGTTAAACTAGGACTCATCAGCAGGATTCCACGGCTTATCGGCGTCGAACACTGTGCGAACCCTAAGTACTTTCAGCTATTCAAACCAGTAGAAAAATGCAGAGAAACATTGTTAACGGGTCTTGGTTATAATCAACCCTACATCATGCCAGCAGTGAGAGAAATTATCGAGAAATATGGAGATGTGGTCGTTATTAACACCAAGGAAGCCATTAGGGCAGCGAAACTCCTGTCTAAACGAGAAGGCTTATTCGTAGAACCATCCTCAGCAGTGAGTCTCGCAGGTTTTCTAAAGTATGGGATTAGGGAGAACTCGATCATACTACTCACGGGACACGGGCTGAAAGCTCCAGTTCTTTATGCCAGGCCTGTTAGAAAAAGATTTTCAACACCATTCCCCGGCATTACTAAGAAGATGATACTTGAAGTAATTTCGAGAAAGCCCGGAGTCACCGGATATGAGGTTTGGAAGCAACTCGGAATGAATATTACTCCGCAGGCGGTTTATCAGCATTTATCTCATTTGGTTAGAATGGGTTATCTTGATGTAAAATTCGAGGGGGGAGTCAAAAAATATTTTCCCAAAAGTATTGAAAGTTTTACTTAAAGAATGAACTTAATAAATCATTTTCTATTTATCTCAACAAGGTGGGCTTAATGAGTTCTAATGTCAGTGAGACCCGCAGATTAATAAATATGGTAGTCTTCACAGTACTGGTTTACTCGGCTACTGTAGTGTTACAGATATATCAGCCAGCCACAGGGGGATATTTCAATCTCGGTGAATCAATGATCTACCTAGCCGCCCTCCTAACAGAACCTATTGTTGCAGCTGTAGCAGGCGGATTGGGTGCTGCTCTAGCTGATGTTTCAACCGGATATGGTATATTCGCGCCTGGGACGTTAGTGATAAAATTTGTTGAAGGATATATGGCGGGGTATTTAACAAGGAGACTTTCAAAAGTCTATAAGAGCTATTACTCGATGATCGCTGGAGGATCATTGACCACCAGCCTCTTAATCCTTGGAATTGTCATGTATTCAGGGGAAGTGTACGTTGGACCGGGAGAGTGGATAGGCATATCGATAAATACTCCAATACTCAATATTCCGATATGGATTTGGATAATTTTGGCGTTCTCGATCGGGGGCATCGCAACATATAGTCTATCTAGGAACATGGTTAACTTTTCAGAAGCGTTAAGTCTTTTCATAGCGGGTTTGATAATGGTTGCAGGTTATTTCCTGTACGAATTCTTCGTGGTGAATCCACTAACCCAGCGCCCTCCGATAAACGCTGTTTTCGAGGTCCCAGTTAATATCGGTCAAGCCCTGGTAGGCTTGGCAACCGCCATACCTGTCGCTTCATGGCTTAGAAGGGCTGGTTTTTCCGGTAAAGAATAAAATCTTTTTTCCATCATACTCACTTCTGAAAAACGTTCGGCAACGGTCATTAATCATGCATCCCGCTATTAGCGCGAGGATAGAGCAGGCTGGATATCCTGGCGGCTTCGCTATAAGGGATATAGAGTTTGATTTGTACCCGGGAGAGTTAATGGTAGTGATGGGCGAATCCGGTAGCGGAAAAACGACTCTTTTGAGAGCTATTACAGGAACAATAAAATTGGCAGGGGGTTTTCTCGAGGGAACAGTATTAATTAATGGTATTTCAATAGACGAGATCTCGCCGGACGAGTTCTACTTGAAAGTAGGGTATATTCCGCAGGAGCCATGGTACGGTATAATAGGATATACCGTGGAAACCGAATACTGTCACTCGTTAGCGGTCTCCGGGTTTCTCTGCGAGTTTTTTGATCTAATGAAACTGGGCTTGGGGAAGAAGTTAAAGCACCCAACATATGGGTTAAGTGCAGGCGAGACTCAAAGACTTTTATGGTCTGAGGCTCTAGCAAGAGGGGTTTATATATTCATACTTGATGAGCCTTTAGTTTACATAGATATACATGCTAGAGAGATGTTATACAGTGTTGTTGAATCGAGTTTAAGAGACAATAAGACAGTAATAGTTGTCGATCACAACCCCCTCTTTTGGAAGGAAATAGCCTCTAAGATGATAATCCTCAACGAGGGGAGAACCATCTACACAGGGGAATGGAGAGAAGATTTACTGTCACCTGTGCGATTCGTGGAACACGTTCATAGGGTGAGCAATGAGGTAGCAATCTCCTTGGAAAACATATGGTTTAGATATCCAGGAGGGGATTACATATTTAAAAATTATTCATTGAATTTGAAAAAAGGAATTATAACAGGATTAGTAGGAGGCAACGGCTCCGGGAAATCAACTCTGCTCAAAATATGTTCTGGTCTATTGAAACCAAACAAGGGCCGAGTTCTATATAAAGGGAGACGAATATATATTCCGGAAAACCCGCTTCTATATTTTTCGAAGCCCACTCCCTGGGAGGAACTGATCTACGCAAGCGGCGGCGATGAATCCAAAGTGCTGGAGGTGGCCGAGCGGTTTAATCTGAAGCGAGTACTGCAATCCCCTCTGGCAAAGTTAAGCTCGGGTGAAAGGAGAAGACTAGCATTGGCTTCCGCGCTTCTCGCGAACTATCAAATATATCTTATTGATGAACCCTCGGCTGGACTCGACGATGCCAGCGCTAAGGCGTTGCTAGAGGTATTAAACGAATTAGTTGACGATGGCTTAACCATTATCGTTTCCACGCATGATGAAAGGGTTTCCAGGTTTCTGGACGAAATCGTTGAGGTCGGAGTTCAATGAATTTTTTAGCAAGCCTAATCTCTATAATTTACAATGTGTTGTTTCTCCGAGGCGAGGAAGGCTTCCGGCGCGCCTCATCTTTGCCGAAATTAATGTTCATCATGACCGTGATCACCTTGATGATCAGAAATCCTGAAAGGCTCTTCATTTTAGGGATACTAGTGATAGCATTAGGAGCCTATTATCCGGGAGTAAGATGGCTCTACTCTACTCTATTTTTAACGGGCATCTTGGGTACATACATGAGTCTCTCTACATTGATAAGTAATTTGCTAGGCTGGAGTAATCTTAGCTCCTTAGAGATCATCCTCATCGCCTTGAGAACTATAGTTGTCTCATCCAACGTCATCTTTATTTTTGTAATAATTAGTCCTACATCACTTACCAATTTGATGAAGAGGGTTGGAATAGAGAGAAGGTTTGTTCATATGCCAATGCTAGTATGGAGGCTTGTTCCATATGGAATCAGGTGGTTTACAGATTCACTTATGATAGGTTACTTGAAGAAAGAAAAAGCTACTGCGAGGCTCCCCGTGGTTGCTGCTGGAGTTTTAGAGATGGGACGGTTTGTCGAAGAGTACTGCTACTACAGGTTGAATGCAAAATTAAAAAACCCAATCATATTAGTAAGAGAGCAGTATATTGCTGACATTCTTCTGAGTGTTTCCTCATTCATAATTTTACTCTTGCTCTGAGAATAGTCTCAGACAGCCACCGCTTCTTCATCGTTTCTATTCTCGGTAGAGTTCGGGACCCTCAGCATCATGATAGTTTATATGAACACAGCTATTTATCATTTTTATATTCGACTTTAATAATGATTGTTTGATGAGAAATATGGATATAGATGTTAATTCTATGGTTGATTATGCTCTCAGAGCAGGGGCGGATTTCGCCGATGTGAGATACCAGGAGCATGTGTATGAAAACATCATACTCGACAACGGGGTCCTAAGGAACGTGGGAGTATCTATCTCGAAGGGGATTGGAATAAGGGTTTTGGTGAACAATCGCGTTGGATACTTTTTCACGAACAATTTTAAGACTGACAGTTTGCGTCAAGCTGTTGATAAGGCCATCAAAATCGCTAGGTCGCTGGGAACACTCACCAGTCCAGTAATATTGGAGTCGCGAAGAACAATAAAAGATAAGATCATAAGTCATTTCGGAATCGATCCATTAGATGTCGATTTGAATGAAAAGATTGAGATATTGAAACTAATGTACGATAAGTTGAAGCAGTACCCCGAGATCTCGAGTATAATTCTCCCTTATGGTTTCGAGTTAGATAGGCGTGTATACGTATCTAGTAATGGAGATCACGTAGATTTCACGAGAAGAATGATAGGAATTGGCTGTAGGCTTGTAGCACACTCAGAAACCACATACGAGTCCCTGTCAGACTCGGAGTCCAGAGTAAGTGGTTGGGAGTTTTTGAAAACATTTGATCACGAGGAGTATGCCTTAGTGAATGCAAAAATTTTACTGGAATCGCTGAAGGCTCCTAGAATAGAGCCAGGGAAATATGACATTATACTTGATAATGAGATGGTCGGGCTAATGCTCCATGAAGCCTTTGGACATGCTTCGGAAGCCGACATTGTGGAGGCAGGAGGTAGTGTTTTAGGTGGAAGGTTAGGGCAACAGGTTGCTAGCCCCCTCGTCTCGATAGTGGATGATGGGCGCGTTAATGGAGGCGTATATGTTCCGTATGATGATGAAGGAACCCCGAAGACAAAAGTATTCACTGTGGAAAACGGAGTATTGAGATCATTCCTCCATAGTTTGTCTACAGCTAAAGCCCTTGGAGGCGCACCCACCGGTAATGCAAGGGTTATGTCTTACAATCACCCCATCCTAGTAAGACAGACTAACACTTACATGTTACCTGGAGACTGGAGTGTAGAAGAGATTTTCAAAGACACAAGAAGGGGATTGTATATAAAGGGCAAGGGAGCATTGGGAGGCGAGGTGAATCCTCTAACGGGGTTCTTTACTTTTACTAGTGGTCCTAGTTTTATACTGGAGAATGGAGAGCCAGTTAAGCTAGTGAAGGGTGTTATGTTAACAGGTTCGATCTTAGACACGTTAAAGAGGGTTGACGCTGTCGGAAAAGACTTAATTGTGAAAACAAGCGTGTTTGGTGGATGTGGTAAGAGTGGGCAAACGGTTAGAGTTGGAGACGGAGGGCCACACGTTAGAATAAGAAGTTTCGTGTTGGGTGCTTAAACATGGATTGGGAGAGACTAATCAATACAGGGCTTTCCAAAGGGCTGGAAGGAATTGAGATATACCTTTTGGAGTCTGAAGAAACTAGCATCGCGATATCCAACGACAAGGTCAAGAAGACATTCTCATCCAATTCTATCTCAATGGGTGTAAGGGGGACCATTGGTAAAAAGACCGGGATTGTAAGCATTAATGACGTTACACTCAGCGAAGACATTATTGTTGATAGGCTCTTATCCATAGTCAAGGCGAGTATGGAGGATCCGCATTGGAGCGGGTTTCCTCCGCCTGCTAGTGGATTTAAAACCACTCTGTGTAGGGATGAGAAAATTATTACTATGGATTATGAAGAGAAGTTGTCGGTGATAAAGGACCTCATAAGCGTTGTAAAGGATGAGGCTTTGAGGAACGGTGCCGAAAGAGCACTGGTGGCGGAGGGTGTTTTCAGGTTTGGCATACAAAAGATCACCGTAGTAAGTTCGGAGGGTGTTTTCAAACACGATGAATGTACGCTAATTGACGCTTACTTAGTTGCAAAATCGATGATGCCCGAGGGCGAGTCCGACAAGTCTTTTTGGATAGCGAATAGGAGATTTGACTACAGAGAACTGGAGGGCCTAGGGGCGGAGACGGGGCGCCTCTCAACCATGTTCTCTAGGAGCGTTAGAATTGATGATGGAGAGTATGAACTCATTATTACCCCTCCCGTGGCAAACGCTATCACGTCGTACGCTCTTGTTCCAGCATTTTCCGCATTAAATGTGGTTGAAGGAAGAAGTCCCTTGAAGGGTAAAATAGGAAAAAGCGTTTTCTCAGAGAATATTACAATCATTGATGATCCAACAATACCTTTGGAGATTGGGAGCAGGGTCTTCGATGACGAGGGTTTGCCGACGTCAACTAAGTTTTTAGTTGAGAATGGAGTAGTAAAAACCCTTCTCCACAATTATTATACCTTTAAAAGAGTAGGAAACGGCGTTTATGGAAACGGATTCAGAAGATCTCCATCTGCACCGCCCTCACCGTCTCCCACTAATCTGGTGTTGAAACCCGGCAATACATCTCTTGATGAATTGATAATGGAGGTCGATAAAGGTATTATTGTTTACGAGACAATTGGATACTGGATGAGCAACCCATATAATGGCGATGTGAAAGCTACAGCGACACATGCCTTGGTTGTGAGGAAAGGTGAAGTTACTGGCTCGGCAAAGGGGATCTTGGTAACAGGGAATATTTATCAATGGCTAGGGAGTCTCTTAAAGGGGTTGTCCAGGGAGACCTTTGCCTCCGCGGGAGTTATAACGCCAGGTCTATGGGTTGAAAAAGCTAGGATAGCGAGCGAGTGATTTTTCAATTCAAGTGAACGAGCTTTAACGCCTCAGACGAGGAGATTTTTAGGCTTCCCGAGCCTGTTTCAACGATCAACTCGCCCATATCTGAAACAGACTGGGCGACCCCGACTACCTCGCCTTCTCGAAGAACTACTCTCACCCTCCTTCCCAGAGTTGAAAGTTTTTCCAAGTATTCAAGTCTAAGCAACTCGGGTTTGTCGACAAGCTTGTCAATTCTCGAGATCCAGCCGGTTAGTTTACTAAACACTCTATTCCTTGGAACAATAGATCCTATTACATCCCTTAGACTTGTGGCGGTCTCTATGGGAGGGTCGTTGTTGACGTTAATGCCTAATCCTATATATGCTATTATGTCGGTTCCTGAAGCCTCTCCTTCGAGAAGAATTCCTGCAACCTTCTTCTCGCTTATGATAATATCATTGGGCCATTTGATCAAAGCGTCGATTTTCAACTGATCCCTTAAAAGGCGCGTAATTAACACTGGAATAGCTATTGGGAGTAATTGAGCCGATGATACCTGTGTTCTCAGCTTATAAGTAATCCATAGTCCACCCAATCCACCGATCCATGTTTTTCCATGCCGCCCTTTTCCGAGGACCTGGTATTCAGCTACTATGATGCTCCATGGAGGGTGTTTCTTTGCCATATTCATGGTAGAGCCTACGACGACTCTGTATATGTAATTCCAGCCCCACGGGTTTACAGCTCTCAGGTTATCTCCTCTGTAGAATACCACGGCATCCCTTTCCTCTCTGAGCATATAATACTTCTTTAATATTGCAACCAATCTTTCACACTCATCCTTGCTTAATCCCAGCTCTTTTTCAACAGTGATATATGACAATTTCTCGTTATCCGACAGTAGTTTAACGAGTTCAAGGAGTAGTGTCAACTCGTCCTCCCTTCTAGGCATGAGTATCCCTCACATCCTATTCTTTATGGGCTGAATATTTAATAAGTTGGGCGTCTCCGGAATAAACCTTCTCAGAAAATTGTAGAGGTTCATAACGGGAGCGTTTGTTTTTGCCTCCGATAGTTCAACCAGCCCCTTCTTCCACAAAAACGACAATAGCTCAAGATAAATATTTCTAGCTCTCTCCATCTCGAGAGAGGCCAAGTATTCGCTAGGTGCATAATCGTAAACTATCTTGTACGGGTTGCCAGAGGCCTCGATTTTCTCTCTATCTTTCAAAACGACGGGACAACTCATGCTCAGTCCATGATCGACTATCGCGTATACTCTTCGATTATTATGGTCTACATAATATTTAACTTGCCTAGGTACAAACGGATAACTTCTGCATATTAAAGGCTTGTATTTGTCATGGATAATGCAGAGGTTATCTCTCAGGAAAACGCATTTTCCATTAATTAACTCCATAGCATAGCTAAAAGCGAGATTGTATCCGCTGATTTCATCATACATTTTGTAGCCTGGGACGCTAACATATTTTAACTCAAGAGTATCTGCTAAGTACCGGAGAGTTATGTCCTCGTGGGGCAGGAGGGATACTGGGGATAATGTGCAACAAAGACCGCATGCAGGGCATTTAAATTTTGCATTAATCATTGACCTATACCACCGCTTCTCAAGCAGTAGCGTAGTAGCCTGGTAACCTCTCCTTGTACAGCATTATTATCCTTTCCACTCCCCCGATCTCTTCTATGAACGAAGCTACAGGTGGCGGGACGAGGTTTTTCCATTCTGGTTTCTGATTTACAATCAAGTGTCTTATGTATGAACCGCTGTAAACATTACGGTTTTCAATGGGGGGGACGATTATCTCGTATCCTTCCTCCTTGAAGAGTTGTTGAATAATCGGATTAAGAGTGATTATGTGAGTAAAAGGTGGGCTATACAATTTCACGTTATGAACCGCTGCTCTATTGACCTCCATAGTTGGAAGAGTTACTGTGATTACCCTAGCTAGATCCAATCCCGCCCACCTCAAGGATTCCCGAATCATAACTAGTCTTTCACCGCAGGTGAAGGGGTTCTCAGGCGTATGGCTTTGACTAGCCATTCCCACTACGATAATTACCTCGTCGAACCGATCCGTGCAAAATTTTATCGCCTTCAAGTGCCCATAGTGGAATGGCTGGAATCTCGCTATCATTAAACACCGGGACATAAGCAACCCTTATAATGGATAAGTTTAAGATGGTTAAAATAAATTCTAACTCCCTTCGAGAGGGTGAGTAGAAGATGGATGCCGAAGAGGCATTCTCTATTATGGTGGCCTCTTTAGCAATAGGATTTGTATTCGCATCAACTTATCTATACAGACTGAACGTTTACTCTTTTGTAGGAGTATTTCTCATAGCATCCTTCTCGGTAATAGCTCACGAGATGGCTCATAGGCAGGTAGCGAGAATAATGAATTGTTACAGTCGATATGCGCTGTACCCACTAGGATTGTTGGTAACCTTGCTAAGTTCTCTGCCAGTTATCCCTATTAAAATCATCCTACCAGGCGTGACAGTGATAATCCCTAGAACATATGATCATAGTGAGTTGAAGAGGATTGAAGGAATAACTTCGGTGGCAGGCCCCTTAGTAAACATATCCTTCTCAATTGCAGGTTTCATCTCAATGGGAGTTTTGGGACCCCTTGAAGGTATGTCGCATTACATCAGATACCTCATCTATATCAATTCGTGGATCGCCCTTTTCAATCTCTTACCTATTCCGCCTCTAGACGGATCCAAGGTTCCTAGATGGAACTTGCCTTTATACTTGATATCATTCGTTGCGGCGTTAGCGCTCTTCATCAGGACGGTGGGCTACTAGATTTGACAAACTTCTGGTAGTATCTTTCAATTTTTTCTATGATTTGTTTAACTCTTTCATGCTCCATGCTAGTGATGCATTGTTCAATCAGTTCTGCCCTCATCCTTTTGTATTGGTCTAGAGCGATCTGACCCCTTGATAAGAGTTCATCTATCTTCGACACGCACTCCTGCTCGAAACCTTTCAGAGATGATGTCATTATATAGATGTCTTCATATCTAGGGTCCGCCTTCCTGATCGTTACCAATCCGGTCAGCTCAGACTTTATGACGAAATCCTTGACAACACCTAACTCCTGCTTCTCGAAAACGAAACACCCGTAGTATTTGAAAGCCTTTAGAATCCTCTCCGTTATTGAGATAATCTCGCTCACTTTTCATCACCTAACCTGGTCTTAGATACGTTTATCTTCACCGCCTCTGCGAAAATTCTAACGAGCCAGGCGTAAACAGGATCTCCGGTGATGCGTGTTAAAACCCCGTTATTGTAACGAGCTTTGGACACTAGTAGCCCCTTGTGGTTGTACACGTTAATGTAACCCTTGACTCTGTTGAGGTAATTTCTCACAAACCAACCGTAAATGGCGAAATCACCGTGCTCGAGCTTAATTTTGACGAGCTTAGCCTCCCCTTTAACATAGGTTGGGGAAGATGGTTTCTCCTCTGCAATCATTTCGGGGTTTAGCTTGATTAAACCTCGCCCCTTTTTGTAGACCAGCACGATGCTTGATGAAAGATGCTTCCTTCTACGGCTTTGCGACTTCTCGAGCAGAAAATCTCCAATAACGTTAATACTCACTCACTTCTCCCCCTTAAATACAAAACTGTATTCTCAACAAATGAAACCTCTAGTCTCGGGGCTACAGCGATCAGGATAAAAAGAGTCTGAGATAATTGTCTGTTAACTCTCACCTCTACGTCTCTAAACACTATTTGCTTTACCCCCTTATACTCGCTGACTCCACTGAGTCTCCCGTCGGCTCCGTAAGTCTCGATTCTGACCTCATACTCTTCTGGAGCGAATTTAATCGATATGAAAGCGGTTTCCAATATCGTCACCACTACATTGTTATTCTTTTATGCTCCATTGACTTCACATGTTGAATAATAGTATTTAATGCTTCCTCATATTCCTTTTGAGCAAGCCCCAAAATCGACTGCATGGATGATTCAAGCGCTCTTGAGACCAAGGGCTCTAGCTCCACGCTATATTTCTCTCTATTCACATACGTCCTGAAAATAACCATCAAGGGCATTCCCTCATCCAATAAGTCGATCTCGCCGTCGAAAGTGATTTCAAACCCCGACTTCTTCCCCACGTATAGTCTCAACACGGGTTTTTCCCGCTTATCACCAGGTATTAAGACGGTTTTAGGAACGGGGGATACATCTAGAACATCAATCCAAACATCCTGCTCGGTAATCCCTCTATCTTTCAAAAACGATGCTATCTCCTTCATTATACCAACTTTAACCGACTCCTTATACTCTGGGTCGAATATGAGTTTCAATAGCTCTTTTAGATGACCTATGCTTTTTGAGGCGTACAAAATATATTCCCTTCCCACTCTTCTGTAGGGAGGCTTTCTCTCTATCATCACTGCTCTGCATAGTTTGCCCAAATGATCATTGCTATGCAAGGCATGATCCATCATGTTCTTGTACATGAAAACATCTGTAAGCTCTATGTATGGGTATGGATTTCCATTCATTATCTGGATAACTCGTTCCGACAAATTATCTCTCAACTCTATTTCAGATATGATATCGTTTAAGACACGGTCGAAAGCCCTATTTACGCCATGATAGTAGACATGCTCATACATTCCGGCCTTCGCCACCATGTACTCGCGGAACTCGCCAAGTGCCGTTCGGTCAAGAACTAGTATGAAGTCATTGTTGATCCTCATTGGATAAGTATTAACGTATAGCCTTTCGTAGTGAATGAATCCATACTCGCTGGTCCCCGTATAATAACTATCCCTTCTAAGGAAGTCGATCACGTCACTCGGGTACAAACTCTCCTTTATGATCCATCGGTAGATGTTAAGCACCTTGCTCTCGGGTTGTTTCTCGCTTAGAATCCCGTATACGAGCTCCGTAAGGTGAGGTAGATTGTGCAATCTCTCAAGTCTGTTTAAAACGTCTTCTAGAAAATATTCAACGAGTTTCAATCCAATCTTTTCGTGGTTACTCAGTTCCCTCGGTATGCGGCTGGACCGCCACAAAACCATCTCCTCGAAGGCGTGTCCAAAAGCCGCGTGGCCAACGTCGTGAAGTAGTCCGGCAAGGCGAACGGCCTGGACGAGCGAACTGGGATCATAACCTTCTAGAACATCTTTTCCATAAAGCGCTACAAGCTTATCGGTGTAGTCCTGCGCTACAAGTCCACTTAAATGCATAACTCCAAGGCTGTGTTGAAACCTAGAATGCATTGCGCCAGGGTATACAAGATGGGCGGTTTGAAGCTGAAGAATATATCTCAGTCTCTGGATCAAAACACTGTTAATAATAGGTTCCTCTATTTCTTTATTGAAGGAGACATAATTATATATTGGGTCGCTCACGAGTTTCCAAGTAAATCCCCATGGAAAATACTTGTTTGAATGAATGAGGCTCAATAGCTACACCTCTTATTTAAAAACATTCAATTAATGTATGAATGTAAAGTCTTTTAAAAACATATATAAAGTGATTAGAATACTACTTCGCTACCCAGCCCTCGGGAACCCTCGAAGCCTTCCCTTCCTTTCTGAGGTCGTGAAGCCTCGCTCTAACAGTATTGTAATTCAGCCCGGTCATCTGAGATATTTGCTTCGGACTCAGCGGCGTCTTGGCGTTCTTCAACGTCTCAAATACTATCTCTTTGATCGTTTTGTTTCCATCCACCATACGATCTCAACCCTTTGATCAAATCGTTCAATCTAGGTTTAAAAAGCACAGGTTGAGGATGAGAAGATTAACTCGAGTATTCGTAAACTCTAACTTCGAACACGTCTTTGTGACCCCCCTTTGGCAGTGTCTCCATAACATGGACCTCAACTCTTCTCTCCGTTAGGCTACTCAAATATCCTTGGATGATGCCAACGGTTACCTCCGGGATTGCACGCGTGGCTTGAATCTCCCTTAGGATCAATGACTCGAAATTATTTTCGATCTCTATGTTGAAGACCACGCCGTTTTTGTAGGTTACGCTCATATCTCCCAATCCCATTGCACCGTATACTCTCTCCAAGAATTTTATTGCAGAGTCGTAGTGAGACTCTATGTCTTTTCCGTCAAAGGACCTGGTATAGATCTCCTGATATAATCCCTTACCGAAGGAGACTCCCAGGTTCCTGAGAATTGAAAGTGCAGCCGCTTCAGGTTGCTTTGCATAGATGGATTTGTACGCTTTTTCTATCAGTATTTTTGGAACTATTATGGAAGTTCTACCAAGGAACATGAGAGATGAATTCGGAACGAATAGAAAGTTTTCGTGTGAGTCGTGAACACTTGCGTCGATGAGTGTTTTCCCCAGGTCTTTCCTAACGTTTCTCAACAGTTCTTCTCCGCAACTCTTATCGCAGTTTTCGACTAATATGAAGAGATCTCCCGTATCACCCTTCACGATGCCGGGAGTCGTTATGTTAACCATATTGAGATTCAACCTCCTTATAACATCCGTAACCTTTGCAACCACGCCTGGTTCATTTCTCAGCTTTAGGTGTAGAAGGATGTGGTTTTCCCCGGGGAATTCAAATGCTACTGGAACTAATACCTTTATTGTTTCGCAACCTTTCCCGACTCTGAGAAGATTGTTAAATAATCCCATTTTCCCCCTCTATAGCAATCCCAGGGGAAGAGATTTAAAACAATCGACCCAATAGGTTTTTAATCATTTCACATACTCTGGCGGGAATACGGCTCTTTCATCTCCGTATATGTTGAATGGAACGCTATCTAGCCAGTCGCCGTAGTCGGTATTCACGTAGTGCTTGAAAACTATTTTAACCCCATTGTAGACGTCTATCCCCTCTATTTTTGTGGATAAAACCCCTGCCCACAAGAAGGCGACGGTAACCCTTGGTAGTTTCGAAGAAGGGTCTCTTGTCGTTAGAGGAGGCGCGAAGGTATCATCGTAGTCTCTGTGCGATAACACGGTAACATTCCACACGACTCCCTCCTGATTCCACATGTTTCGATCATTAGATGGGATCCTGAATATCAGGAGAGTTGTACCGTTCCCGTAATAGTAGCTGACTACGGGTCTCATAGTTATGTTTCCTTGATTTGTCTGCAAGAAATGCAATCGCTTTAGCATTACACTGTAAAGAGTCAACTCTGTAGAATTCGGGTTGATTATGTAGTATGTTTTAACACCGTTTGCATCGATGTAAGCGCTAACGTATACTGGCAGGTATATGCCGTCATCGCTCCAGAACCCCGTGTAGAATCTGGTCGAATAACCGATTTCAACGTATCGAATCATCCTTCTATAACCTGCCCATGAAGAGTATATGTCGAGAGTAGCGTTCAATCTAAGGATGCTTATCGACTCGGAATACTCTCTGTGAGATGAGACGTTGATTGTGTAGTAACCTCCTACATTGCTTGTATATATTACATACCCATAATTAGCCATCATGTCTCTCCAGTTCTCGAGAACGGCTTGCGCGATCAATCTGGCGTTGCGGAAATACGAGTATGCTGCTTGCTGGAGGGCGAAGGTGTAATTACCCATTGCCCAGTTGAAACCGGGCGAAGTGTAATTGGCGTCGCACTTACCTATGCACCCGAAATCATCGTAGTTGTAGAGTATCCATAGGGTTGCATTACATAATTCTCCTTTTCGGACTCCGGGGCACCCGTCGACAATTCTGCAAACCCGCGTCCACCACCCGTACTCTACAACACTGTCTCGATATAGCCTCCAATATGTGTTGGAGAAACTCGCTGCAGAATCTGTAGAAGCTACTGAGAGCGCGGTGAGCAGGATGCTGTCTAATTGCTCTGCGATATACGCCCACTCTCCGCTACCCCCTTTTTCCAATACCGTTAGAGAAGTGAAGGTAATAGTTGATGTTGTGTAAATGATTGTGGTTATGGTAAGGGATGCTACAAGAACTAGAGCGATGATGATGGGGAGTTGCGCCCTCATTTGAAACCAACCCTTATATGGTAAGTAATCACAGTTCCCATAATCGTCCCCTTAGAATATACGAACGACCTGATATACATTTCCTCGGATGGCATGCTCAAGGGAGATATCTCATATTCATCTTCAAACACAATTTGATTATTCAATAAATCCACCTCACGTATGGATACGTAAGAGTAAATTGCCCCTGTTGAATTGATAATGGTGTGAGCAAGCTCCTTAGCCGTCCAGTACGGTCTCTGCTTTATTATGCTGGGAATATCGTAGGTCACTTCATACGATCTAGAAATGCCTGTGTGCGAATATATTTGAGTAAATAGAACGAATACTGCTATTGCTATTATGGTGAAGGCTATGGAGGCCGAGATAACCTGAATCTGACTTCTCATTTCCTCCACACCTTTATCTCTATTAAATAGTCAAACATCCCTATTCTTATCGAAGAATATCTTGTATCAGCGTTTACAGGGGGTTGCTCGCCGAATCTCCACTCGTTCCGGTATATTGGAGCTACAACACTCTTACTCGCGTCAAATAACGCAACTAAAACGAGGTTGTAAATGGGCTGGGTAAGGTGGGTTATGTAGGAGTAATTTCCCTTCTCGGAGTCTCCGCTACCCCTAACGAACTCTCTCTTGACGTCGAGCCTATAGTTGACAATCTTAACAATGGAAGATTGTCCTGGACTCACTAGTCCGAGGTAGGTTATCGTGGTTATGTTGTACGGCCTCCTTAAGATGGTGCCACCTCTGGCAAATTCTATCCATTCGGTTATATTGTAAGTTGATGTAGTATATTGGGCAAAGCCGGGCCCACTGTAATAGTATATTGATGCGTTGTAAGCTGCCCCGACGTTCGATAAGTCGATCGGCCTTAGCGTATTGTTTTCAACATGTAATGCAAGCCCGTCAATGTTTAAAGGCTGAGCGATCGTCAACCCTGGCGAGACCCAGTATGCTATGAAGCGGTTGTTCCTGGATTCTTGAACCACTATTATACAACCAGGATCTTTGATTCTTGCCTGATACAAGTGAACCACGAAAATGAATTCACCAGTATCTAATTGCCGACTGAACGCCGCTTCGACAACCTCCATCTCCCGCCCGTTCTTGTGAACTAGTAAAGCGTAAGTCGTAAGGTTGTATGTTGAACGAATCTCCGCAAATGAATACGGTGTAACGAGTATGTTTTCAATGGGAGTATGGACTCGGGCGTAAAAACCAAATTTCTGAAGGAGGTAAGGCCCCAAATAGTTCTCAAGCGTGCTGTTTAAGACCCTGCCTACCTCGGTCACCTCTTGTGTGTAATTTCCAATGCTGAAGCTGTAGAGAAGAACATATTTCAACGCTTCTTCAAAAGCATAGGATGCTGTTTCAACACCGGGCTCGACTCTCGGAGTGTAGTACGTTGTGGACAACATATTGTATAGTGGGATGAATGAAAGTATTATAAGAATAGCTAGAAGATACTCGATGATCTCCTTCATGCTCTTTTCCCCTTAAAAACTATTGTTAAAACATAGTAGGAATCGCTCCTGATAACCATGAAAAAGTCAACGAAAAGCTCACTTGAGAAAACTATTAAATCCACATACTCCGAGATCAGCACATCAGGGGGCCGAGGGATACTCAGGGATTCTGACAAGCGGCTGATCTCGACGATCGGCTCAGGATCCACGAATGGTCTAGCCCGAATCCACGTGTAAAGCCCTGCTAGGTTTTCAGTTCCTTGGCCTGTCGAGTCGTATATCATTAATCCTATGAAAAATGTGAAGTTAGATGCAGGTTTATCGTAGTTGTAGCTTGTGGTGAACGTTGTATTGTATAAAAGTGGAGTTCTTATGAAATAGTATATCGTATTGTTGAAATACCCTATGGAAGTGATGTTGTGGCCTACTATTGTTGAGGCTTCCTGGGGATTAGAGGCTGGTGGCTTAATGAAATAGCTTAATGAAGGATGTCCTGCGGTGAATATCAATCCTCCATCGATTGAAGAGGGGTTTTTAAGGTATGGTCGATAAACAAGCACCATGCCGCCGGATATCAGCCCATTGTATTCTACTCTGTCCACTAGTTCCCCATTGTAATAGAATAAGAACTCCACCGGGTACTTCTCGCCTAATATGGGGTAGAGCGTCATATCAAATATGGCTGTACCGTACTGGTCTGATATTGCACTTGTGCTGAACACTGGTCTGCGCTCTATTCGTGTTTCATTCTCTTCAATAACTTCAACATCTTTATAATCAATCACAACTACTTCCCAATCAGGGGGTAGTCCCGTGATAAATAATTTTCTGATATCGAAGGATTCTTGGCCACTATATCTGCATGATAATAGGTCGTCAAACCATAGTTGGACCTCATTTTCAATTGGAGTTGGAGAGTATGCGAATGGACCCAGATAGTTCGGCTGATAAACGCTTATTGTCCCTCTATCAGAATAGCTGAGGACCGTTGAACCATTATCAGGATTTATGACCTGGAAAGATGCCTCTGGATTCGCGGTTCCTGGGGATTTAACTGAAACATAAAGGATTAGCCATAATGGTCTCTCTATATTCATTATTGTGGTGTTCAAAACTTGAAAGTCTGAGGGGGTTGGGGTTAGTGTTTTATTAGTGGAAAGCATTTTTAACAAGTTCTGTGTAGGGTCGTATTGAAGTCCGATGTAGAAAGCTTTGTTTCTGTTAAGGTCTTCCGATATTAGGATGCCACGTATCACACTTGTATTATCGATTCTCACTTTGTATAGTACTTGGAAATATTCCTGTCCCGGAGGAAAGTCTCGTGGTACAGGGTTGCTCCTCAATGCCATACCATAGTATCCGTTGTCACCGACAGGCTCTAGTAATGTTAGGTTTAGAAAAGTATCATTGCCTAGAGAGTCTATTGACCAATTACCATATATGATCGTGTAGTTTACGAGTGAGATAGATGGGTCAGCGATGACGGGTTGAACGCTCACGTTGAAAACTTGTGACGGATCTCCTACATTGACGAGTCCAAGAAGATACTCGGCATCCTTGCTCGAACTATTGAGTGGTCTTCCAAGGGACTCGATTAATAAGCCTTGGGATAGACCTATAGGGATGATCCTGTTGTAATATAGTATCAAGAATCCCTTATTTTTGATGTCGAGACTTGAGGTCAGCAATCCACCGTCCTGATAGGGAGTCAAATTATAGTTTGATGCATTATGGGGCCTTATGCTCCATACAGGATTGATAGCGAGTAAGTCCCCTAGCGACTCGTATTTTGAGAATTCATCGTAGAATAAGAATATACTTGTGGTGCTTCTCTCTTGCGCATTAGGGTTTCCCCAATATAAGTATATCGTCTTATTCTCGAGTGGACTTAGACTTGGGATTTCAACCCATATTCTCGTGTAGTTGGGACTCCATTCTTCGATCCAATATCTTAGGGTGGAGACGCCGTCGGAATCGGCGAATCTCACGTCCTCTCTTCGTGGATAAAAGGTTGAGTCGAGGTATGAGCAATTGATGGTGGAGGGGTTAAACTCTACCTTGACGAGATATGATGAGAGGCTCACTCCGGCTCTCTCCTTGATGTTGAGAGGCATTCTACAGAGCCATAGTACTCCCTCCTCAGCGTATCCTTCAGAGGGATCGAATCCTTCTCTAATCCTTTCCACCACGAATTCGCCTTTAGCAAGGATGAGAGGATAGCTTAAATCGGAAGGTTGGAATAAGAGAGAGACGCCATATATCTTCTTGTCTGGAGTGGAGGCTATCACGTAAAAAGCGTGGGGATCGTAGTCGGATCTCTCCTGGAGCCTCGGGAACTCTCTTGCTAACGCAAATCCTTTGCCGATGTAGACGTTATAACCCTTCTCGCTCGAGATCTCTACGGGGAGGTTTAAGCTTATGCTAGACTTGTTCGCGCTCATCAAGTATGTCGATGAATATAATGCTCTAATACTAGCGGCTACTCTATCCGCTATGTATTGAAGTATTGCTGTGTAGTTGTTGATCATCGTGATCTCTGTCATAAAGAGTCCATACATGAATAATCCTACTAGTAAAGCTATTATGAAACCAGTTCCTATGGCATGGAGGAGTGGAGGAGTAGGCATTTATTTCACCTCGATCTCAACATTGTAGATTGTGAGAATGTAAATCAACGGAGTGCCGGGCGGTGTCGACGATAAATTACTAGTCGATGCAACTATGTCCCTCCCATGGATGCGGTCGCTGAAGCGAATTGTCATGTTCTGGGCATACCCGTAGTAAGTGATTGGACTCCCCGTCATTGAAACCCTAATGAGGCCCCTGGCTCTTTCACCGTATTGCATCTTAACGGTCAAGTTGTAATAGTAAATCCTGTAAAAGAAAAGGATACCGGATGATGATCTGGTGACCTCGCTCTCAACCCATAGTCGACACGTATCTAGATACAGGCGGGATTCTCCCGAATTATATGTTTCCAAGACTCTTGCGATCAGTCTTGAATCATTTACAATATATGAATTGCTCCCGTAAATTGTGGAGTTTGATCTAGAATAGCCTCTCACTCCTGATACAAGGCCTATACACTCAAGGATTTGTGAGGGTGTCGCGCTATTATTGAAGTAAAAAATGATTTCCCCCACCTTGCTATACCCAATGGATTGTTGATGCATCGGGATAGATATCTCATAAGAACCGCCCAGCATAGGTATGACCAGCGAGTTTCCTATCGAGAGAAATGCCTGCCTATAGTACAAGTACTCTGTCGTGGTGTTAAAGCCTGCCATGCTTATGAAAGTATAGAAACTTAGAACTCCTAAAAGAGCGAGCAACACTGATGTAATCAGCACGGTAGAAAATGTTTCGGAAACGAGCTTCATCTGAACTCCTAAGATTATTTAAGTATTACCCGAGTTTAAATACTTTAAGAAATCAATACCTTTATCTTTTTATATATTATTCTGACTGTTAAATTTCCGGAAACACGGTCAAACGACTCGTTTGGCGGAAGGATTTCCCTCAGGGTTAATGTTGTTTGGTTGTGAGTAATGTAGATGTTTGCGACCTTTGAATGTTCTTTAACGAGGGTGGATGCTACGTCATATTTTAAGGTGATAGATCCACCACCGATGACCGACGGGGGTTGATTAGCATCGTAGAATCCCCCGAAATCCACCACTAGGATTTCCATGTAGTAGTTGTTGAAACCGACCCTATATATCGAACAATATATTCTACTAGTGTCAAGTTCAATAAATGTCCAACCATTCGAATAGTATTCTCTAACTAGAGCCAACTCCCTTATTTCAGTAACGAACGGCTTATCTCTGCCAAATATCAAGTTAACCCCCACATTCTCCAGCACGTTTCTATGGATGCCTCCCGTTATAGCGTAGAACTCTGTCTTCTCTAATACGAGGAGGCGGGAACCATTAGCGAACTCTAGCTGAATAGTTAGGTTTACGGGCAGTTTTCTGTAGCCTAGATTTATTATAGAGCTGGGGTGGCGGACATATATCGATTGACCATTTAAAACCTCGGGGATACTGAAAGCAACCTCTCTAAACATTGATTTCACATAGCCGTATTCGACGGATGCAGTTGTAGCGTCTACGCTAAATGTGGAGAAAAAGAATATGGAGAGGGAGATGAGGACCACGGTCATGAAAAGAATCAATATTACTAAAGGTTCGCTTACAGCTCGCACCTTGAGACCCTCACAGGAAACCTGTAAATACTTTCGCAAACATGAAGAACAACATTGTAACGATTGTAAGTATTAATGCATGCTTGAATCCTGCTGCAACGCTTCCAGATCCAACCTTACCTGCAACTAAACCCATTAGGTAAGTATTTAACACTATGCTTGGTAATACGGTTGATGCCGCAGCCCTAAACTGTCCTGAGGCTAAGGGGATCCTACCCATGTAAGTTGCCATGAACACTATTGTGAAAGCTGTTAAGACTGCTCCCAAGTAGGGAACTATCATTAATGTCCTCATGGAGCGCTTCTTCTCGGCCTCGATGGCTTCAATGCTCTCCGCAAACCATGCCAGGTTTTCTAATACATCCACTGTTCCACCGCCGACTTCTATCGAGTCGGTTAGAATAAACAATAGCACTTTTGCCCTCCACGGCTTTATCTTCTTGAATAACTCGTCGATTATCTTTCGAAGGGGAACACCAAGCATGAGTTCTAAAGCGATCTTCTTCAAATACTTTGAGAACACGCCGTAGTCTCTGCTTGACAGCTCTATGATGCTTTTCTCTGGCGGTAGCCCTGTTTTCCTTACCTCGACCAAGTCTCTTATGAATCTAGTGATCCCATTTATAATCGTATATTCCTTGGCAACGTATTCTGCATAAATCATTGAAGGAATGAGACTGAGAATTAAGGCCATAGACAAAGCTATAGAGGACTCCACGAATGTCAAGTTTGGAGGAATATCGGAAAAACTCATAGGGAGTACGAGGAGGTCGTGAACGACGCTGACAAGGGGATTCGTTCTGTAACTTGGATTTCCGTATAATACTATGCCTAGAAGGGATAATACGGTTGCCATAGGTATAGTTACTCCAAAGAACATGTAATATGGTCTCCAATCCATCCAGGGTTCTTTATACTGCATTACATCTCCTAAATAAATTATCGCAACGCTGATGAATGGCATCAAAATGTATAGAAGGAGTGCCATCGTTCCAGTATCTATGCCGAACGCTATGACTCCGCTGTAGCTGGCGGTAACGAAATACAAAACGGTAAAGCTGATCATTGTAAGGAGGACTATTGCAAGATAAGATTCGAGAAGACCCCCAAGCCTATCTGCAATTATTTTCATCGCGACCAGAAGGTCGTTGAATAGTGCACGAGCTCTCTTATTTAAATAATCAATCACATCTCCTCCTGCCTTGACGGTAGAGATATACCCTGATAGGGTTTCTCTAACTCTTGAACTCGGATTTCTATCAGATAGCATAGCGAACGCTGTGAGAGGGTCCTTCCCGAGAATCTTATTCAGCAACACGAATCTCTGGGCTAGCTCGCTTGTTTTCTGAAATATGACGCTTCCCTTAAGGACCCGCTCGAAAGCTATATACGGGGACAGCCCGCTCATAACCATTATGCTTAAATAACTAATAGTGTAAGGGAACTCGCCATCAATTGCGGTGGCCCTTGATCCTGCAATAAGAGATGGTATGACAAGCATGAGCAAATATGCTAGAACGGGAATCACGACAACTAATGGAATAATAAACGGAAAACCTATGAAAAACCCTAACACTCCTATCGCTACAGCTATTCCAGCCGAGACTGCAAGCACGAATAGGACGAGAGACGCGTAAACCTCGGTGTGAATGTGAATATTCGATCTTCTAAGATTTCTAGAGAGAGAAGGGGTAACTCGTAGTATTTCGTCAGCATAATCGCCAAAATACCTGTAAACGCGGTCCCAGAATTTCATGAGTACACCTAAGAGAATTATTAACTCGTTTACTTAATAAGTTTTTATAGTTTTCGCGTATATAATAGAGAGTGGTTGGCGAAATGAGTTCGAGCGAGAAACCAAAGCAGAAATTTTCCTTAGCATCGATTTTAACTCTTCGAAAAAAGCCCAAGAAGACTCTGGGGAAGGAGGAGAAGAAGCTCTCCATAGAAAGGGTCATGCCCGTCGAGGAGCCATTAAAAATCGTTGAAAGAGATCAGAGCTGGAGAGTTTTAGAGTCGTATTATGTTTATAAGCCGTTCGTGAAGATCACAATCGCTGAAACGCCAACGGGTCCGATGTATTTTGTTGAAGAGCAGGGTTTAACCCCTGAGGATAAAAGCGTTCTGTCCAAGCTTGCGGAGATATTAATGGATGAAATACACCCCCCATCTAAACCCGAAGATATAAGGGACTTGAGGGCTTACGTTTTCAAGGAAGTTGAAAGAATCGCCGAAAAGTACAGAGACAAGCTCGGACTGGTGGGAGCTAGAAGGATCAAAGTCTTCTACTATGTTGAGAGGAACCTGTTGGGTTATGGTTCGATAGATCCATTTCTGAGGGATCCGAATATTGAAGATTTGTCCTGCAACGGGGTAAATGTTCCGATATTCGTCGGGCATAGGAAATACGAGAGTATACCATCCAACATTTCGTTTTTGGATGAGGAGTATCTGAATGAATTGATTATGAAGCTTGCCCACATGTCTGGAAAACATATTAGTATCGCGTATCCTGTTTTAGATGCAATGTTGCCCGAGAAACATCGTGTCGCAGCCACTTATGGACATGAAGTATCGGTTAAAGGACCTTCATTCACGATTCGTAAGTTTAGAGAAAAGCCTTTCAGCGTCATCGAGCTCATAGAGCAAGGAAATATCGATAGTTTAACGTCGGCATACATATGGTTGCTCCTCGAGCATGGAAAAACGTTCATGGTCGCTGGAGGCACTGGTACAGGGAAAACGACATTGCTGAACGCATTATCGATGTTCATAAAACCAGGTATGAAAATCGTTACGATTGAGGATACACCGGAGTTGAATCTCCCGCACGTGAACTGGGTCCAATTGACCAGCAGGGAGGTCTATATCGCGGGTGCACAGTCTCTTGGAACAAGCGTGAAGCTGTATGATCTCGTTAAGCTTAGCCTAAGGTACAGGCCCGACTATATAATTGTTGGAGAGGTTCGAGGAGACGAGGCATTCGTCCTATTCCAAGCGATGGCCACGGGACACAGTGGAGCCTCGACGATCCATGCGGAAACTTTAGACTATGCGGTGAAACGTCTAACGAGTCCGCCCATGAACATTCCGCCAACCTATATGAGGCTTATGAACGTTTTCATGCATGTTCAAAGAGTAATTACAAGAGTAGAGAAAGGAGTAGTGAAAGTTAGACGCAGAATAACGGTTGTTCAAGAGGTAGAGGATTTCGAAAAATACATAAAAATCTCCACCTGGGACCCCCGAACGGACTCCCACATCGTGAGTCTCGATAGAAGCATCCACTTACAGGATATAGCGGCAAAGAGGGGGCTAGATGTTAGTGATTTAATCGAAGAGGTGAAAAGAAGGAGCACAGTCCTAGAGTGGATGCTGGTCAAAGGCATTAGAGACGCCTGGGACGTGTCAAGGGTGATATTTGATTACTACTATGAACCAATGGTGGTGTATGAAAAGGCCAAGGCCGAACTGGAGGAGCTCTTAAAGAAAGAAGCAGTCGAAATGCCAGCCGAGTAGTTATTCCATTAGGCTTGTTTTCAAATTAATATTCAATTTCAAATCAAAATTATCCCTCAGCAACGGTAGATCATTCCTTAAAGTCTCCGCAAGCTCGTCCTCGAGACATTTTCCGAAAATCCCCTTCTTTTTCAATATGATGCTTATCGTTAAATCGTTGCCAACGATCTCATAGGTTAAATCAACGATCCTGCAACCAAAAGCCTCGGCGGTTTCAACTGCTATTTGGCGAAACTCTTTTTTGAATTGTTGAAGCTTATCGGAATCTATTGCAAGAGCTCCGCTAGGTATTTGAGGCACTTTTTCGAGCGGCCGCCTAGCAGTAGAGGGTTCTCTCACTGGTTCCTGAGCAGGTGTTGTTTCCTCCCTGCTCTCTCTAATTTCGAAAACACGGAAAACAGAATCCGGTCTAGCGACGAGTTCTAAGAAGAGGTTGAGAGAATCCTCACCCGCCCTCCTTTCTCCCGTCGTAGAGTCGATGTAGAGTGTTGAGGCCACTTTACCATTTTCGATTAAAACTGATATCCTTCCCGTTTCAAAATTGCTTGTTAATAGAAAGGATCCGCGATTTCTCTTGCTCAGAAATTCTTTAAATCCCGAAAGCCCTCCTGTGATGGTTTCGAGGTATTTAGCCCGCAGTAGCAACTCTGCTTCGTAAGTAACGTCACCAAGCAAATGTAGCTTCTCCTTGTCTACGGGTACCTCATTGGTTGCCAAAGAGCACTCCTCTAAAAGCTTAGTAAATTTGTCAAACCATATATAAAATACATTGAGAATTTATTAAATACTCTATGGCGGATTATCCATGAAAGAGCTGCTAATTACCCATACAGACATGGATGGTGTTGCCTCAGCAGGGCTTTACATATACCTCAACCGACCATCCTACTACCATGTTCTCTATACTGAGCCTTACCTGATGAACAAAGCCGTTAAAAAAGCCCTTGAAATAGGATGCGACAAGCTAGCCGTCTTCGACATAGGCATTAATCCTGTTGTATACGAGGAAGTCCTGGAGGCGATAGGGTTCTTAGCGCGTAAGGGAGTTGCAATCGAGTGGTATGATCATCATGTGTGGGAAGAGAAGTGGAAAGAGGGCCTGACTCTTAGAGGCGCTCATTTATACATCGATAGATCGACATGTGGAGTTGGAGTAGTAGCGAGAAATCTCTCCCCTACTGCCGAAGGTAGCGTTGATTATTTAAAGAACATGGTGGACGGCGTCTGTGGGGGCGATTTATGGAGATTCGACCACTGGTTATCGCCCTTCTACATTAGATTGGTTAGAAGAAGAGACCCTATTGCGTGGAAAAACAAGGTTGTAGAAACTATCTCAAAAGGAGTCTATTGGAATGATGAGTTTTCACTAAAGGTTCTTAAAGAATTAGAAGGCGAACTAACTGCTCTGAGTAATATATCTATAAATCCCGACACAAAAATCATCAAAGTCAACAACTTCAAGGTAGGGATTAGGTTGATCGACGATGACGTTGAAAACAGTTTCCTAGCCTCACTCATTTTATCCAGGGCAAACCTTGACGTAGTCGTAATCGCGTCTCGCGATGGAAAATTAAGCATTAGGAGCACGAGTGTGAACGTAAGGGATCTCGCAGTAGCTTTAAACGGGGGTGGGCATACTAGGGCTGCAGGAGCCAAGGTTAACATCCCCGTGATTGTTAGATTGCTCTCGAGGTTGACGCCCAGGGTTTTCACCGAGTACATTGCTAAGCTCGTGGAAGCCAACGCCGAGTACTTAAAACGGTTAGAGGATTAAACCCGACATAAAAGTGGTAGCAGATGTATTTCACCATCGTCTTCTCGTATGACCGTGGATATCGAGCGGTAAGATAAATAAGAGACAAGTGAGGCAATCAAAGCATCAACAAGGTGTTTATTTTTGATATTTTCGGGCGGATTTTTTAACCCGAACGCCCGTAACAAGTTCCCATAGTTTCCACACCCGCTGGATTTTAAGGCACTTGAGGGATGAGTCTCTATGAAACGAGTAATGATTAAAGACTCTTTGATCTTCAAGGCTCTTTCCACTAATTCTTTCATCCCCCTCCAAGTTGAAGGGAAAACTTTATAGCCGGCCCTAATCAAGGCTTTATCCACGTTCCTGAAGGGTTTTCCCGTAAAGGTTAATGGAGCGTCAACAGCCACCAGAACTGGTTTAAGGGTTAAGATCGCGTCGACTATTTCGGAGTCGTCAAAAACGAGATCAAGGGACAACATCTCCCTGTCATCATTGATTGATGCGAAACCGGATGGTCTAAGAGGCGAGGCTGAAAGGTCTAGCCCCGCGAAAACTACCATTTGACTTTTTGACCTCTATTGAATCCTATTGTTCTAGCATATTCTTCAATTAGGTTTTCGACACGGGCAATCCATCGAGGGAGCTCTACTGGAGATTTAGGATATTCTTCACTGTGAAGTTTGGTCAATTGATTCATATAGTTTCTAACTATTCTCAGCTGATTTAGCAGGCTAGGCCTCCCGAGCAACTTGATCATTGAGCTTACGGTGTGCATTATCTTCTCTGCTAGCTCGCCCTTTACGCCCAGGTCATACACGGAAGAGCCATCTACAATCTTGTTCCTCATAATCCATTCGAAATCATTATTGGTGAGTTTTTGTAAGTACATCCTGAGAACATCTAGGCCTGCCTGTTTCGCCCCGTATGCCTCCATATACTTTATATTGGCCTCCCAGGTCTTATCCTCCCTCACCTCCCCTGCCTCTAGAGCGTTTCCAATATAGGTCGACACTATGTAGGCTGCTTCAAGACTGGATCCTATTCCACCACCGTGAACCGGGTTCACGGTGTAAGCAGCGTCGCCGACGACCCCCACGTTTCTCCAGATTAAAGTGGGGAGAGGCCTCCTTGTTGGAACTATTCCCCCTCCAGAATGAATAACTTCTCCCTGGAACCTTGATTTCAGGAATTTTTCATAATTATGCCTAGGATTGTACTCCCCGTTCCAAACCACTCCCAAACCCACATTAATCACGTAGCCGCTGTCGGACTTTGGGAAGAGCCACCAGTAACCGCCTGGTGAGATTTGCTGATTGAGGTAGATCAACGCATATTTCGAGTCTTCCTGGTCAATGGGGGTTTCTCTTCTCACCACCTCCCTGTAAGCGATGTTGAAATCCGTCATATAAGGTCTATCAGCAATAGGCCAAGCATCCGGTAGCTTTGTCCTTAAAGCCGGCTTTGCTCCGCTGGCATCAATAAATGCTTCCGCCTTTAATTCTACTTTGCTTCCTCCCGTTTTCTTTGCTATTAGAGAATCCACTCTCTCGTCTTTTAAAACAACGTCTACCAGTACATGAGATTCGAAGAAGTCTACGCCTTTATCAATGCTGGTTTGTAAAAGCCACTGTCCGAATTTAATTCGGTTTACGCTGACCCCTTTTCCCGGTACTATTATACTGTGCTCCTCGCTTGGACTATATATCTTGACTCCGTCATAAGTGTAGTCGATTACATTACTAGGTATCTCAAGACTGATCTTTTCGAAATGGTGGACTCCTATAGCATCTCCACATGTCTTATCGCCGACCCTATCTCTCGGCTTGCTTTCAATTATTGCTACTTTGAACCCCTTTGAGGCGAGGATGATTGCTGACTCTAGCCCTGCGACTCCTGCACCAACAATTATCACATCATATTTCAATTCGAACCCCGGCTAACACTATATGTATTGTTTAAATAAAAAACTTAAGGAGAGCTATGGGAGGGTTTTAAGCAACATTCCCTCAACTATTACAGGGTGGTATTGAGAAATCAGGTTTATGGCGGTTTCAAGCCTTGATGCACTATTACTGTATAGAGTTATCAACGGATCGCCTTTATTCACCCTATATCCGACTTTCGCGTGGAGTTGGACCCCAGCCCCTTTATCGTATGGGGCCCCACACGCTCTCGCAAGCGTAGATATTGCGGCATTGTCCAAGTGGGTAACAGCCCCCTCGATAGGGGAAGTCAAAGTGTAGGAGTGTTTTCCAACCGGTATTTCATCCGGTTTCACCGAGGGATCTCCACCTTGTGCTTCAATTATCTGCTTAAACTTTTCATAGGCTTTTCCGGACAGGAATATTTCTCTGGCCACGTCCTCTCCGGCTCCTTGAGGAACTCTCCCACCCAACTCTAAAACCAATCCTGCAAGCAGGATTGCCTTGTCAACGAGGCTTCTGCTACCCTTTCCAGTCATCAACGCTGATAAAGCCTCTCTAGCCTCCAAAGCAGGCCCTGTTGTCATCCCAATTGGCTGTCCCCCATAAGTTACAGCAACTCTAATGTTGACGTTCATTTTGCTTGCCTGCCTTATGAAAACACCGGCCATTTCATCCGCTTTAGAGACCTCCTGAACCTTAGCTCCCCGTCCGGTGGGAATATCTATTACTAATCTCTCAATACCCATCGCTATTTTCTTAGATAAAATGCTGGCAACCATCTGGTATATGGGGTCGATGGCGAGTCTCCTCTCAATGTTGACGAAAATATCATCAGCGGGTGCCAGGTTTAGCCTTCCTCCCCACGCAAGCACACCCTTGGTTTTCTTAACTATTTCCTTGATTTCATCGATGGTCAGGTCAACTCTCGCTAAGACCTCCACGGTGTCTGCGGTTCCAGCAGGGCTTGTTATAGCTCTACTGCTAGTCTTAGGGATTAGTAGCCCGGATGCAGCAACTATGGGCACCGTTATTAAGGCTACCTTGCTGTTACCCGGTACACCCCCCACACTGTGGACATCACTCGCTGGTTCCTCAAAAACAATCCTGCTTCCCGTTTCCACCATGGCTTTTATTAAGTAAGTTAATTCATCCTCACTGGGTTCGTAAAATAATTGGCTTACCAGAAAAGCTGCTATTTCAGCCTCTCCATAAACCCCAGACACTATGTCCCTGACTATCTCCCTATAGTCTGACTCTTCCAGCCTCTCACCCTTTAACCTCCTCTTAAGAGCTGGAAAACTAGGGGGGATGCTTAACGGTTTTAATCCGACTGACTCGTCCCCCTTCAAACCTATTGCTTGTGCCAATTCGCTGGAGATAAGGATGGCTCCTGCGGTCGTCATTGTTCTGGTTGTTACTGCTACCCCTGTCCTCTGCTTATCGCCATGGATCACCATTAAAATGTTTCCAGGGGTTATGCCTAGCTCTTGCGCGTCTTTATCATTTATTATAATAGTGGGTTTGCCAAAATTCAAATCCAAAACATTCACTTTGTACTCCTTGGAGACGTGTCCCATGTTTCCCACCATTCTTGGAAAGGGTAAATTTTAATTATTTTTCTCCCAATTTAAAAACTTCTCTCAATATACTTTATTATTTGGTATACTTATGATACTGGTATACTCTCCATTAGGGATATACCTTTCCTTTATGCCGCTTGTTAAGGCTGAATCAGTGCTAATTGGGAATGGAAGAGTATTGGCCGCAGGGGACTATGAAAGACTCGCGCGTTTGCCTAGTGTAAAAGAGGAACTTGTTTCGAAGAAGCCTCTTGGGCCCGGGTTTATTGATGCACATTTACATTTAGACTCCTTGGGGTTTGAGCTTTACAGCGAGAAATTGGTTGTAGATAACATACGATCTTTAATCGAGAGTCTCAAGAACAAAGAGCCCATGGTAGGTGGATGGCTTCTCCCGGGTAGGGTAGACCCCTCCAAGCTCAAGGAGAACCGGCTACCTACCAGGTTAGAGTTGGACGAGATATCTCGTGAAAAACCGATCCTAATAATTCACCAATCTGGTCATATGGGGGCTCTGAATACGAAAGGATTGAAAATGGTTCTCGAAGTTATGGGAAAAAGAAGCGAAATAGACTACGAGAGAGGCTATGTGTATGAGACAAGTCTATGGGGGATACTGGACTTCATACGTAGAACAGCCACTGACAAAGACCTCGAAGAATTTTTCGAGAGGGCTTACGAATTATTGAGAGAAAAAGGGATCTCAGCTATAGGGTTGGCCGGTATTAGAATGCGCGAATTCGAACTGTTACTAAGCTTTTACAAAGAAAATGTAACAAGGGTGAGAACATACGTATATCTCTTAGCCGATGAGGTCCTCTCCCGATGGAGAGAGGTAAAAAAGCTTCTTGACACGTCGCTTCCGGAGAGGTTGAGATTAAATGGGTTGAAGATTCTCATAGATGGAGCTCTAGGACCTCGAACCGCTCTGCTTAGTGAAGATTACAGCGATGCTCCAGGAGTTAAAGGGCTTAAGAATGTTTCCCCTGAATTCATGGTCGAAGCATTAACGCTAGCCGAGGAGCATGAGCTTCAATTAGCGATGCATGCGATTGGGGACGCAGCATTAGACATGGCGTTAGACGTCTTAGAGAAGAGCAGAAATCCCGGGATACATAGGATAGAGCACGCTAGTCTGGTTAGAGATGATCAGTTGGAGATGATAGCCAGGTGGAAACCCTTGCTTGTTGTTCAACCACGCTTTATAATAAGTGACAAATGGATACTTTCCCGGTTGGGGGTTGAAAGAGCTAAGTGGGTTTATAGGTTCAAAACCCTTAGAAAACTAACTACGGTTGCATTCTCAACAGATGCTCCAGTAGAGCCGGTGGATCCATTCGAAACCATTTACGCAGCGGTTACAAGAGGTCTGCGCGATAATGTGGATTATGGTTATGATCACATGTATGAAGCTTACACGCTGATCGAAGCCCTGGATGCTTACACTCGTGGAGGAAGCCTCGCCTTAAGGGATGAGAGGCTAGGATGTTTACTGCCAGGATGTTACGCCGACATCGTTGAATACTCGAACGACCCTTTACGGGTCTCAGATGTAACTGAAATAAGATATTTAAGCGCTAGGCTCATTCCTCTTTGATTTCTTCAAATCCGGTTTCTCCTCTCCCTCATAACCCTCTCCGAGAATTAATCTTGCGCTTTCGCGGAGGCTGGGCTCTAGATCCTTCAGGGCCTTCTCCACTATCTTCTTTCTCCCGGGGTCTCTTGGAACAGACATGCCTATCAAAAAATTTATTCGTAACTCCTTCTAATAAAACTACTGAGGATCAACCATATGTGACTTCAACTATTTTTCCATCATATTGCTTAACGATGCTCAATATTTTGCTCTCGATCTTAGACATTATCTCGTGAAGTCTCTGTTTAGTCTTGGCTTCGCTGTAGATTCTTATCTTTGGCTCCGTGCCGCTCATCCTTATCAAAAACCAGGAGTCATCGGAGTAATCACACCTAACGCCATCGATCGTCAAAATTTTCTCCGGCTCTCCCAATGAGGATACTACCTCCTCGACGAGGGTATTGTAGATAGCTTCCCTTAAAGTAGGTGGCCAGACTACATAACTCCTCCTATCCCACGGGTAATCCGGGATTCCTTCCTTCTTTAATAGCTTCGCGATCGTGGATGCGTTGTCTAATAACAACGCCTTGGTCAAGAGACCCACTTGCAGGACTCCATCAACCCAAGGACCCCATGAGGTAAGGATCAGTTTCCAAGGCTCTCCTGCCATTACGACTTGGCTTGAACCGAGGTCCTTTAATCGTTCGTGAGTTTTCCCGAGCAAATACTTCTCAACTCGCCCGCCCATCATCTCAACGACGTCGTCCACAGCTCTTCCAGTGTCCACGGAAACTATTACAACCCCCTTCTTCTCTTCTAAAGCCTTCTTGGCGAAGAGAGCGAGAATTCTGTCTTGTTTTATAAAACCCTCCACGGGGTCAAGCACGGCCAACCTGTCAGCGTCTCCATCGTGGGCGAAAATAGCTGATGGACTTAATTCTCTCAGCATTTCAACATAGTGCTCGAGCACATCTTTTCTCGGCTCAGGCGGTCTATAGGGAAAGAACCCATCGGGGTTGCAGTTAATGGTGAACGGCTTTCCACCAAGGCTCCTTATGATTTTAGGAGATACTTCATAGGATGCTCCATTTGCACAATCGAGTACGAAGACCTTATTGGTCTCTAGGCCACTAGTCCCTAGAAAGCCCACTAGGCTTTCCACATAATCTTTTACAATGTTCCTTGATATCTCTAACCCACCAACACTATGCCAAGGAACCAAAGAGATTTCCTTATCAATCAAGTCCTCCACTAACGCTTCTTCTCGCCTAGTGAACTCGTATCCTTCGGGGTCGTAAAACTTAAACCCATTATACTCCGGTGGATTGTGACTCGCGGTAATGCTCACGCCAACTCCCTTGTTCCTTCTCGCGGCGAAACCAGCCACTGGGGTGGGGGCCACTCCTCCTAGATAGACATTTTTACCAGACGCCATTAGACCCGATGCAAAGGAGAGGGTTAAAAGCTGGCTAGTAGTTCGAGTGTCATGAACCATGTAATAGTCTTGAGATAATCCTAACGTCCCCAAGACCGTTCCAAGTTTCAACGCCAGAACAGGGTTTAGAGGTGTCGGATACTGGAGTCTTATCCCGGCTGTTCCGAAAAGCCTCATTTTTCTCACATGAAGTGGTATAATATGAGAGTAATAAAATCTTGAAAATCTTATTTTCCGTGATCAACCCCCCCGGGGTTTTCTGATCTTTTTCTATATGAGGGGTGGGGGGTAATATTTATAAGGAGTCAGGGGTTAATTTTTCATAGAAAGGGGAGGGGTAATTTATGCTTACCTTAAAAAAAGTTGTTGGAAAACATGTTTATGGAGAGGTTTACCAGTGTGACCCCGAAGTTCTCAGCGACGAGAAAGCTTTGGAGAGGATCGTGAGAGACGCGGCTCGTGAAGGCAATTTAACTCTACTAGACGTGAAAGCCTGGAAAATAAACCCTGGAGTAAGCATTGTTGGAATAATACTGGAGAGCCACATTTCAATCCATACCTGGCCAGAGTACGGCTTTGCGACAGTCGATGTATATACATGTGGTTATACATCCGACCCTATTAGAGCCTTTAAATATATTGTTAAAGAATTAAAGGCTAAAAGATATACGATAAAGATCTCGTCTAGAGATTTTGAGGATAACGAATGAAAAAGGATCTATGTGTGATCGGTGCTGGACCAGCAGGATTATTCGCCTCGCTTCACATTAAGAGTCGAGACGTATTTTTGATTGAGGAGCATAAAAGTCTCGGACATCCACTCCACTGCACAGGATTAGTTGGTCTAGAAGTAAAAGAGGTCATTCAACAAAAGCTATCCAGAAAACTAATAGATGGGGTTTATAATGAAATAGAATTCAATATAATAGGGCTCGGGAAGTTTAAAATATCGATGTCTCTTCCATTCATTTTTCATATTAATCGATCTGAGCTCGAATGGAAATTGTATGAGAAAATATCTTCTAGAGCGGAATTATTGAATAATGTAAGAGGCAAACCAGGAGACAAGTTAACTAAGATCATACTCAAAGATAGTGAGGTCGAATGCCAAGATGTCTTGGCAAGTGATGGAGCTCTAAGTATTTTCCGAAGAAAGTACTTAAAAAGTAACCCTTCCTTCTATATAGGTTTCCAGGGTTTGTTTAAAACGAAAAATACCCCTTCGAACAAAATTACAGTGACTTATATAAATAATAACCATTTGCTTTTTCATTGGATTGTACCACTTGATCATGATTTGGTTTTATCCGGTTATATCTCTAAGAAACCTCTTTCTCAAACCATTACTGAGAAACTAATGATTATTAACCAGTATCAGCCTGTTGAGAAAAAAATCTACTTTGGAGGACCTATACCGGTCGCGCCACCCCTAAAGAGACCCGTCCTCGGAGGGCACTTGTACTTCTTTGGGGACTCCGTCCCGTTGGTGAAGCCGTACACAGGGGGCGGACTCTACAATATCGTACGCTTATCCCCTAGTATTGCCAAAGCACTGGATGAGGAGAGCCCTGAGGTCTATATCAGAGATTATTTGAGAAAAACCTATATCAATTTGAAAGCTGAGTACCACTTAACTAGGCTTTTCGAACAACTCAGGTACTGGATTCCAGCCCCCTTTGTATTTTTTTCAAGCAAACTAGGGTATCTGATGCCAGAGGATTATGACAACCATTTCAAAATATTATTGAAAACGGTTCCTTTCACGCTTCTCGCCCCTCTGTACCTACTCTCATATACGCGTCGCGGAAGATTTCAATGAACGTTTTCAGAGATTTTTTCATGTCACCTGTGAGTTCAATTCCGTAATCCAAAGAAAAGGGTGTAACACCTATTATGATCACTTTTTCCACATTGAACTCTTTTTTCAATATATCAAGCACGGTTCTTAACGGGAGAGTGTGAGTCGTGAAGAGATATTTTTCATTCACTAGTGAGTCATCATTTACAAGGAGCAGTGTCCCTGGAGGATCGTCTTGCGAAATTATGGCGTCTATTATTAAAATATTCCTCGCGCCCTTTTCCTTAATCTCAGTTAAACACGATTCAATCCCATATTCGCATTTTACGCAATTAATCCCCATATTGTTTAGCTCATCGCAAGCAGCTAGACCAAAGGAGTCATCGCTCTTCAAGGGATTCCCTATGCCGAGTATAAGGGGTTTTTCTCGAAGAAAAAAGGCGAGTAAGTTAGTAAATTCCTCTTTAATACTCATCAACCTACCTTGGAGCGTTAGAGGCTCTTCGGAGCAGGTCTTCCCACACTTTATCAACATATTCCTGGAGTTCTCTCAGCTTCTCCCTATTCTCGGGCTTCATGAGGTGTCTAAATCTACCTTGAACTTCCACGAACTTCTCTATAGGCTGCTTAAGTGATGGATTTCTCGCTATCACCAAGCTTCTATCAGTCAACATGTATCCATTCTCAGGAGTCCACTCCCATAGTGGGAAGTAGCATGTGTCAACGGCCCTTCGCAAGACTTCTATGCTTATCGCGTTTTCATGCCTCCATCCCCTGTCACAGCTGCTTAATGAATGTATGAATGCTGGTCCTACTACTTCGATTCCTCTTCTAACTTTCTTCATGAAATCCATCCAGTGAGCGGGCGTCGCTGTCGCTACGTACGGTATTCTATGAGCAACCATGATGTCGGCTATAGGCTTCTTGTTCTCGGGTTTTCCGGGGATGACCTCACCGGCTGGTGACGTAGTTGTGGATGCGTATTTAGGAGTTCCACCGCTTCTTTGTATTCCAGTATTCATGTATGCTTCATTATCGTACAAGATGTATAATACGTCGTGCCCTCTCTCTGCCATACCACTTAATGCTTGGAATCCGATGTCGAATGTTCCACCATCACCGCCGAAAACAACTACATCGACATGTTCATACGGTAGCCGACCAGTCTTCTTCATAGCATTTATCGCCGCTTCAACTCCCGAAGCAGTTGATGCGGCGTTTTCGAAAGCGTTGTGAAGCCACGGTACGGCCCAAGATGTAAATGGGAATATTGTTGATGCCACCTCAAGGCACCCAGTTGCGTTTACAACAATAGTCGGCCCTCTGAACGCGAAGCTTGCGAGTTTAACTACTATTGGAGCTGCACAGCCAGCACACAACCTGTGTCCCGGAAGTAGCGCGCTCCTCTTCTGCTCTGCAACCTGTCTGAGATTGAAATTCAGTGGTATTTCTCCTTTCCAACCCGGTTCGAAAATCCATAACTTGTAAGCCGGTTCGCCTTTTTTAATCGGGAACTCCGGTAGCGTTTTAACAACCATCTCTACCACCTCACCCCTAAATACCTAATCTTATTTTCAACACGACCCTTTCTCACGTCTTCCTTAACCTGTTCTATCATATTCGCCACCATGTCCTGGGTCAAGTCTCTCCCTCCAAGCCCATACACGTAGTCAACTGTTAATGGTCTATCGCTTAAATCGTATAGACTGCTTACAATATCCTGATATAGGGCTCCATAGCTCCCTGGCCCTATTGCCTTATCCATTACTGCCACAACTTTGACATTGCTAAGTATTTTTCCAACATCCTCGTACGGGAACGGCCTGTATAATCTTATCCTGACCAAGCCTATCTTTTCTCCTCTCTCTCTGTATTTTTTGATGACGCTCCTAATGGTTCCGGCACTGCTTCCCATCGCGACAACAGCGATCTCTGCGTCCTCCATCCCATAAGTCTCTATAACTCCATCACCGTATTTTCTACCAGTTAATTCCTGCCATTTCTCGTTGACCTCTCTCACTACTGCTGGAACGTTTTTCATAGCCTCGACCTGTTGGACTTTGTGTTCAAAATAGTAGTCGTACAGGTCCAGGGCCCCGAACGTGAGCGGTCTAGCTGGGTTTAGCATGTGTGGTACTTCTTCATCGTAATAGTCTACTTTTACTCTTGCAACCTTTCTGTACCCGCCGAGAAAATCAGCCACTGCTTCATCAGGCAAAATCCGGATATTCTCCAGTGTGTGACTGAGGAAGAAGCCGTCGAGGTTGACAGCTACTGGTAAAAGCACTCTCTCATCTTCAGCTATCTTGAATGCCTGGATCGTAGTGTCGTAACTTTCTTGGACGTTTTCAACGAACAGTTGAATCCAGCCACTGTCCCTCATCAAGTATGCATCGCTGTGGTCGTTATGAATGTTTATCGGTGCTGACAACGCCCTATTCACGACGGCCATGACTATCGGGAGTCGCATGCCTGAGGCTATGTACACGATCTCAACCATTAGTGCCAGACCTTGTGAAGAGGTAGCGGTGAAAGCCCTGGCTCCGGCGGCAGCGGCTCCGACACAAGCGCTCATGGCCGAGTGCTCTGATTCAACTGGCACGAACTGAGTGTGAACGAGTCCATCCGCGACGAATTCTGAGAACTTCTCCACGATAATAGTTTGCGGTGTGATTGGATATGCTGAGACTACGTCAACGAGGCTTTGTTTGACTGCATACGCTACGGCCTCGTCACCGTTAACGTTTAGGATTTCTTGTGTGTGGATTGGATACTTAATCATAGTCTTACTCACGGCTTACACCTCCTCGAATTCTGGAACCATTGAAATCGCCTTGACTGGGCATTCGTGGGCACATATCCCGCAACCCTTGCAGTAGTCAAGGTTGACCTGTATTTTCTCCCCATCCCATACGATGGCCATGTCAGGGCAGAAAAGCCAGCACAGCATGCACTTAGTACACTTATTGTGGTCTACAACAGGCTTAAGCGCTCTCCAATCGCCTGTTTTGACATCGGTCGACAGCCTGTAGGCTAATCCCCCTAATGGGAGCTCCTTCCAACCTCTGGGAGCACTCATCCCTTCACACCTCTACAGCGTTTTCATATGCTTTCTTAATAAGTTCGATGTTCTTATCTGCAACAGGACCCTTGAATCTTTCCTTTATTGCTTTTTCAACACTATCCCACGATACGATACCGCCTATTCTAAGGAGACCTCCTATCATTGCCGTGTTTGTAATGTTGACCTTCAGTATTTCAAGTGCTAGCTTCGAAGCGGGAGTCAGGATTACCCTGTAATCGCCCTTCTTGACACCTATCTTGGCGAGGAAGGACTCCGGGGTTCCAACGTAATTTGATACTATTACGCCTCCCTTCTTCAATCCCTGAACTATAGCTGGAGAGAGTAGTGTGTGATCCAACACTATCACGACATCAGGGTTATAGATCATGCTGTGGATCTCTATTGGTTCATCGCTTATCCTAGTGAAGGAAAGCATCGGGGCTCCTGAGCGCTCTGGACCGAACGCTGGGAAGCTTTGGACGTATTTTCCTTCATATGAAGCCGCCATGGCTACTATATTGCTCGCAGTCCAGGCTCCCTGTCCACCTCTTCCATGCCATCTCATTTCAATCATCATTCAAGCATGCACCTCTTCAACAATACTTACGATAACAAAGGTAAATAACGTTATCCGATCTATATTTTTCGAATACTTTTATACCTCTACATACATTTCATATATACCGCTACTTCAGTGGTGACCTTATTGTCGAGCGCTTTACCTCTGATATCTAAAGAAAACCCGAGACACCGGGTCAACGTTATAGTTGACAGGTGTAAAGAGTGTGGTTTATGCATTAACGTATGCCCTACAAAAGTTCTTGCTAAATCAAGTTTTTTAAATAAAAACGGGTATCATCCACCCGACCCCGTGAACATTGAGAAATGCATAGGGTGTAGGCTTTGCGAGTATAACTGTCCGGATTTCGCAATATTTATTGAGGTGTTAGGAAAGTGAAAAGGATGTTCGCGTCAGGGAATATAGCAATAGCAGAGGGTGCTATGACTGCTGGTTTGAAGTTCTACGCTGGGTATCCGATAACTCCGAGCTCTGATTTGATGGAGTACTTAGCAGAGAAACTCCCTCAAAGAGGGGGAGTAGTTATTCAAATGGAAGATGAGATAGCATCAATCAACGCTATTATAGGAGCGTCGAATGCTGGAGTAAAATCCATGACGGCGACCTCCGGTCCCGGATTATCATTAATGGCGGAAGGAATAGGGTTGGCAGTGATAACGGAGACCCCTGTAGTCATAGCACACGTTATGAGGGCTGGGCCGAGCACAGGTGTGCCTACGAAAACAACTCAATCAGACATCTTCATGGTTAGATGGTTGACGCATGGAGACTATGTAATCCCTTCATTTGCGCCCTGGAGCGTCCAAGAGGCGTATGATTTAACCATCAAAGCGTTTAACACTTCTGAAAAACTCAGAACGCCTGTATTCATATTATCCGACGCTATTCTTGCACATGTTTGGGAGCCTCTTGTCGTCAAGGAACCTGGTGAAGTTGAAATAATCAATAGGAAGACTCCAAGGAGTAAGGAGGAGTACTTGCCTTACATGGCAGAAGACGATATGATTCCCCCAATGGCGCCTTTCGGACAAGGATACAAGGTTTTAGTTGAATCACTAGTTCATGATGAGAGGGGTTATTACGCGCCGAATAACGAGAAGTATAAGAGTCTCGTGGCGAGATTATTCAACAAGATCAGTAGTAATGTGGACTGGATTTTCGAGCATGAGGAATACTTCCTGGATGATGCGGAGACCGTGTTTATAGCGTTTGGTTCAGTAGCTAGGACTGTGTTTGCACTTACTAAACACTTAAGAAGCAGTGGTTATAGAGTGGGAATGTTTCGCCCCAAGACCTTGTGGCCGCTCAACGAAAAGGTTTTCAAGGAGAGGATAAAGGGGAGGAGAATTATAGTGGTTGAGAATAATTTGGGCAAACTAGTAATGGATGTTGAAAGAATAATGTGTGATAGAGAAGTACATGGGGCGTCAGTGCTCAACCTGGAATCTCCTACCTTGAAAGAAATTAAGGAGGTGGTGATGCAGTGGCTTTAATAGGTAAAACCCACCCGCTAGACCCTCATTTGAGAGCAGATCGGATCCCCACGCTGTATTGCCCGGGGTGCGGCCTGGGGATAGGTCTGGGAGCTATGCTACGTGGATTGCAGAAAAGGATCGATGAGGGATCCTTGAATCGTGATAAGATTTTATGGGTTGGTGGGATAGGTTGTTCGGCAAGGCTGACCTTCTATGTGAATTACGATTCAGCCCATGTACTTCACGGTAGGGCTATTCCATTTGCCGTCGGGGCAAAGCTCGCGAATCCAGAGTTAACGGTTGTTGTGGTAGGAGGAGACGGGGATATAGCAGGAATAGGTGGGAACCACTTAATGCACGCGGCAAGGAGAAACATCGACATAATTACCGTCATGTTCACAAATTTCGTCTATGCTATGACTGGGGGTCAAGTGGCGCCAACAACACCCCTAGGCGTTAGAACCACAACGACTCCTCTCGGAAACCCTGAGCCGCCGTTGGATGTTGTGAAAGTTGTCTCATCGCTTAATGCGAACTACGTAGCGCGAGCAAGCATAACGACTCCTCACTACATTGAGCAATACTTCTACAAAGCACTGGGAATGAAGGGTTTCAGATTTATAGAGGTCGTCAGCACCTGCCCTGAAATATATGGAAGGCACATTGGGTTGAGAGACCCCGTTGAAATGTATAATGAGCTGAAAAAACGCGTTATATACAAGCCGAGACCAACGCTTGACGAAGCGGTGATTAGTTGGGAGAAGGGAATAGTTATAGGAGAGTTTGTGGTCAAGGATAACCCAGGGTTTATCGACATCTTACAGGGTGGGAGTAAGTGAAGACAGAGATAATTATAGTTGGAAGAGGTGGCCAGGGAGTCTTATTGATGGGCAGAGTACTCGGGTTAGCGGCTAGTAAATACGCTGGTTTATACGTAGTTTCCACGGAATCATACGCAAGCGAAACTAGGGGCGGCGAAAGCAGGGCTGAGGTTATTATTGCGAGTGAGATGGGCGAGATAGATTATTTGAAGGTTCAAAATCCAAATATCGCTGTATTCATGTACCCCTTTAGACTGGATCAATATTTGAAAATTCTGGGAAGAGAGAGCTTAGTATTCATCGATAATCAAATAGTCCCGGAGGATAGGTTTACGGGACTCAACGTCAAGAGTCAACCATACTCCAGGATAGCTGAGTCCATAGGGTCTCAGAGAGTAACCAACATGGTCATTCTTGGACACATGTTGAGGGTGACCAGCATAATGGATGTGTCTTATGTTGAAGAAGCCGTCAAGGAGAGTGTCCCAGAGAAATGGATAGAATTGAATATAAAAGCCCTCAGAAAGGGATACTCTTTACCAGCATAATTTTGCCTCAGAAAGCGAATTAAAAAGCTTATTAATTCTTAGAAACATGCGATTTCATCGGGGCCGGTAGCTCAGCTGGAAGAGCGCTGCCCTCGCAAGGCAGAGGTCCCGGGTTCAAATCCCGGCCGGTCCATTTCAACCCACCATTCTTATAGACCCATCTTTCATAATCAAGATCTTAATTCTTCTTGATGTTCTAATTCCCCTTTGACCAGCCATGTAGCGTAGCATGTCGTAGATCATCGTGAAGTTAGCTCTCAATTTGACACCAAGTTCATCGGCCTTTCTCAACAACATCCCTGGCACGTCGACGAGATGAGTACCTGGTTCTACTACGATTTCTCCGGCAGAGTTTAATTCGTAAAATACTTGGAGAGTTTCCTCAGCAAGCTTGATTTTCCTCATAGCGGCTCTTTCAAGAGCTGATACATTACTCCTGGCGGTTCCAAGGATCTCGGCAATTCTGGATTGAGTATAGCCTTGAAGCCTGTATTTGAGTACCGTGTACTGCTTCTCAGTTAGCAAGCCGTATCTCTTCCTAGACGTAGTAGACATCTAGTCCACCCTACTTTACAGGCTCATTAACAGGACTCCGAAAACAGCGAGTAAAACCCCTACTATTTGCAACATCGATAGTTTTTCCCCAAGAATAATCAGCGATAGGATAAAAGTTACAACCGGATATACAGCCGTTATCGCTATTACCAAGCTAGCCTCTCCTTTTTCAAGGGCTTTCACCATGAACCAGTATCCCACGGTGCCAAAAACACCCGCGACGATTGGGAGGTAAATTTCTTTTAGAGGGTTTGCCCTGATGGATGTTTTCATTGTAAGGGTTAAAGCCGTAGCTGCGACAAACGATCCGACGGTGCTCAAGTAATATGTTGTTACCGTATTGTAGTAGTTGTTGGAGATTTTCAACAGAACACCCCATATTCCCCATAATAACAGGGAGACAAGTGCGTATGCGAGCCAGCTCGTCATTAAAACCCCTCAAGCGTAGGGTTGAATACGCTTCCTACCCTCGTCTGGAATAACTGGATACCATTCATTGAATCCAGAGATTATTGCAAAATACGTATTGAGAACACGCGCAACCAGCCTCATGAAGTATGGCTTCCTGTAAGCCTCTATCTCCTCGTTGAACAAGACCAGGAGGATGCTCATAGCCTGAGGGTCCACCATGTTCGGCTGTACAGTTATCTGGCAATCAATGCAAACAGCGAGAGCCTTTCCAACTATGTTTGATATTACGCGCAAGCGTTCAGTAGCTTTCAGCTTTTCGAGCTCCCTTTTGTGGTCTGGAGATATGCCAATGCCAAGTACTAATAGAACTCTATCTTGCTTGTCAACGGGGTTTATAATTTTGAAGTTGACGCTTGGATGTCCCGGCGTGAACACGTCAAGCCCCCAGGAGATTTTTGCCTCCGGCGGGGCTTCCAGCCTTCTAATCGTGAACGATTCTTCAACAAGCCACTTGCTTATCATATCATATATGTTGCTTGCCAAAAACACTCACCTTTTCACAATCCCATTTTATAAATGATGTTGAATGCTAAAAAGAGCTTTCCAATTACTCGTATCTCAGCGCTGCGGCTGGGGGTATCTTCATAGCCCTGTATGCTGGAAAAGCGGCTCCCACGATGCCCACGAGAATCGTTAAGAGTGTTGTTCTTAAGAATAAAACCGGAGAAAGGTCTGGGAAGGCTTCAATTCTAATCGCGAATGCACCGCCGGTAATAGTGAAACCATACTTGGATAAGAGGTGGGCGCCGAGAACTCCTAGTGTGGAACCTATTACGACTCCAATCATACTCATTAAAACTCCTTCCAATATAATAAGGAGTAGGATTTGTCTGTCTTTGAACCCTAGGGCTTTCAGAACCCCTATCTCTCGTGTTCTTTCAATGACGCTAGTTATCATTGTTGATGCGGTTCCTGCTACCGCTACTGCGAAGGCGGATAACGTAGCCGCGAAGGTTATGAAATCCACTGTCTTGATAATGCTCATCGCAATCCTGGCTATTGCTAAGAAGGAAATGGCATCAACGCTTCCCCCATAGATCTCTCGAATCCTGCTTGTAATGTAATCGACGTATGAAGGGTCTTCAGCAAGTATTAAGATACCGCTCCAGTCTTTGATGTTCAAAACTCTTTGAACAGTCTCAATAGGGGTGAACACGGTTAGATCCGGGTTCAAGAATGCCGCTCCACCGTATTTTTCTAATATTGCTGAGACAACGACGTTTAATCTTTTCACTTGGACTCTACCCCCCTGTCCAACCTGATACACGGTAATGTATAGAACATCACCAACATCATATCGCTTGGCCCCGGAGGAGTCATAAGCAATAGAGTAGCCGATCATTGCCCTACCTACTTCGGCCTCTGAAGGAGGAGTGCCTTCTCTTACCTCCAAACTAACGATCGCCCTTAAAAGGAAGTCCGAATCCACAGCGTAAACGAACACGGTTTTTCTCTCTCCTCCAATAGTTATTTCTCCCTGCGTGGTATAGAAGGGAACCGCGTCAACTACTCCGTCTATTGATCTAAGCAATAATAGGTCGTCCTGCGTAAGCTTGTAGTTTTGCCCTGGAGTAACTACAATGAGGTTTTGTCCCAGCCCAAGAATGCTTTGAACAATGTAATTTCCGTAACCACTTGTAACGCTGGAAATGGTTATCAACGCTAAGGGACCTATAGCTATCCCTATTATGGTTAATATGGCTCTAACCTTACGCTCTGAGAGAGTCTTAGTGCTCAACCTAATCATATCAGTTAACAACATCACCGCTCGACCATTGTAATCTTGTACTTGCCGAGGAAACGATATATCAACGTAAAGACTCCTATCAGGAATAAACCTACAATCAAGATCACTGCAACGTATGGTATTTCCACGTGACTAGGCGTAGTAGGTGTTGTTTGAGGTGGTTGCACTACAGTTATGGACAACTCAACGGCGTGGTAATACTCAACATTGAACATGTCTCGATACGTGATCTCCAAGTAGCATGTTTCATTTACTAGAGAAACATTCTTCATTTCAAGCCTGAAAGGTGATTGCGATCCAGGGTCTAGATCACCTATTAAAGTCCTTACCTCTCTTCCACCGTATTTTAGAGTAATTAAAATACTCTTGGCTTGCGAAACACCCGTATTATAGAGAATACCATTAACGGTTAATACGCCGCTTGAATACCTCGAATTAGTTTCCTCCCCTACCTGGATGTCGATGAACGGCTTGATCATTGCGGCTAAGGATGAATTCAGCATCCTTACGTAGCCTGAAGAGTCCTTGTAGATGATGGTAGCCATGAAGACAGCTGATGAGGGTGTTGCCGTGATGCCGCCACCCAAGCTTATAGAGACGGGTGAGTAGACAACGTTGTATCTGACAAGACTCTTGCTATATCCGGGTAACGCCGGGATATACTTAACGTTTCCCAACGGAATAGCGTTCCCAGTGGTTGGAGCCAGAGCCAAGTATACCTCGTAAACAGTGTGTGGAGAAGGGTTATTGACCTCTACGTCTACAAAACCGGTTCCGTTGTTGAAGATTATTAATGGACTTGTAACGTTGACCTCGATCATAGGTGGACTCCCTCTTATGATTAAGGGGATGTTTATCTCCACGTTGAAGTTGGAACCCCAATGGTCAATGAATTCTAAAGTTCCTAGCAGGGTGAATTGATCATCATTTAATTCGCCAAGGTTAATACTTAGTAGGAACGTGAGTATGTCACCTTTTCCAAACGTGGCCGCTCCCTGAAGAGTTGGTGACGGTGGAACACCGCCATACAAGTATTGAAGAAGCTGGGTGAGTTCGGGCGGAACGCTGACTCCGCCTGCGAGTTTTACAGAGGATACTATAGTGTAATTATTGCCTGTAGCTGCGTCAACAATTCCTGGAGGCAAAGCGACCTTGAGAATCGGATTAACCATTGAGGGGAATTCATTATTTCTCAAGGCTACGAAGTATCTAGCACCTTTGTAGGGCAAGTATGGTTCCCCGGATAACCATCCATAGCTAATCAAACTTATAGCTGATGTTAAATTCATAACATTGAATTCTATGGGGTTTGAAACCACTTTTTTAACACCGCCACCAGCCGTCTGCAAGTAGTACTGAATAGTAACCTCTCCAGTGTAGGTCCCCGGGATAAAGGCTTCATCTATATCTAGTGGAACATTGAGGGATATCTGCTGAAGACTTTGAATTGGTCCTGCAAAGTACACTCTTGAATCATAACCCTTTGAGACATTGATTCCTTTGGGAAGCTTTACCTCCACCCATATTGAGTAAACTGGGTATGGCTCTAGATTCACAATACTCAAGTAGAATACAGCATTGCTGGAGCCCGGATAGACTGGGTTGTTATTAAGCCATCGGCTTTCAGAAACCACGAGGCCTTCTCCGGCGGGGAAGGGAGACAAGGGTAATGAAACATGCTCCGTAGACTCGAAGAACGTAACCGTGTTGAAAGCATTAACAAGGTAAGAGATCTTGACTGCAAATTCTTTAGTCCCAGCGCTAGAGTTCGTTAGATCAAGGTAGAATATGGCGTTGCAAATATCTCCAGGACCCAGTGGATTCATGCAATAGAAGTTCGGGTTTAATAGGGCCACATCGTTCACAAGCGGTGACAAAGATACTACCGCATCAGTAATGGTGAAGAATCCATTATTCTGAATTGATATTGTTAAGGGCGCTCTAGAATGTCCAGGATAAACGTAAGACGGCGAACCCTCTCCCCAGTAGTAATTTAGTATTTTGACATCGGGCCTGAATTCGTTCAATGCGCTAGGATCATTGATCGTTACGTTGAATATTAGAGTGATGATAATGTAGGCTGTCGATCCATCTCTATTTACGAGGAACCCTCTAATCTCAAGGGTCGAGGTGTATGTGCCAGGAAGGGCAGTAGAGCTTATGGAGATATTCGGGACAACTATCTCAATTATAGAATACGGGTTGATTACGATATTGTAGACTGATGCCTGAGATGGGTGGAAAACATTAGGCAAGCTCACCGTAGCTACGGCATCCCTAATGCTGAACGAGTGGGGATTCACCAGAGTAATTATTAGATTGTTATTTGACGACGATGGATAAGCGTTGAAGGAGGACCAATCAGCTCCTACAACATTAACCCTAAACCGGCTTTCAACCACCGGGATGTATAAATGAATAAGGAGAGATGCTGGATAGGAGGCTCCCTCCCGCGTGATTTGCGCGTGAAGGTGTATGTGAACAACAATGTAATCAATGTTGTCGTTAATTGATAACCCTTGAATTATTAAGGAATATGTGTCGTAATAATTCAGTACGGCATTCAATTCCCCAATTTTCGTCGAGCTCCCGTTTTCAAAACTTCCATTCTCAACTTCGACTTTATAGTAAATAAGGTTCGTAACTCCCGGCTCACGCGATTGAATTAGTAGTCGAATCCCTGTGTTGTTCAAACCAGCTACGACAGCGTCAGCTGTCAACCCATAATCCAACAGATCCATACGTATCTCAGGAGCATCGCTGATCTCTATCGTTAAAGATAATGTAGAGTTAGAAGAGTATCTAACCCCGTCATCAGTGATGAGCGTGGCGTTTAGTAGTATTTCCACAGGATAGATTCCCGGTTGGGCTTTTGGATCGATGCTTAATCCTTGAACGTATATGATTGTAGTTTCCCCGGGCTGAATATTCACTAGACTTAGGTTTGACGTTGATGGAGTCACTACATCCGGTAAGAGAACGGTGGCATATAGGGAAAGGATGGTTGTTGGACCCGTGTTTCTCACTCGCACGGCGAGTCCAATGTTGGACGAACCGGGATATCCATACGGTGTCAGGTAGGCGGTTTCAGCCTTTAGACTTAACTCGGGATAACCATGTATTTCTATGGAAATTGTGAGTAATGTAGACGTCAAACCTTGCCCAGATATATAGTATGATACATTCATGAGTAGCTGATAAGTACCGGGTTGCGCTTCAGTACTTACGTCAACGTTGAAAACGAATCTAACGATCTCTCCTGGATTCACTGCATTAACTGGCTTATTTTCAGTGTCGTAACCGGTTGAGCATTTATTAATCATAGTTAAATCTAACGGAATCGATTGGAAGCATGCAAATGGTGAGTTCGCAGTGTACGCGCCATTATATCTCGCCTCTATCACTAGTTTCGCGTTCTTGCTCCCGGGATAAACGGGGGAGTTCGCACTGGAGGCGAATGAAACATTTTCCACAATCCATGTTTCAGAGTTTCCTGTGGAAACGATCATAGTCAATGTTGAGATGAGTATTAACAATACAAGCATTGAGTATAGGCTTGGAGCTAATCTCATATTAATCACCCTTGAACAGTGTACAGGATGCACCTTTCCCTCTCTGGCTCATTAGTTGATATGATTGAACCATCTCTTATAATAAAGATTTTGTTGGTACAATTGGCAATCTCAGGGTCATGGGTAACAATACATATTGCTATCCCGGTTTGATTCAGCTTTAAGAAAGTTTCTAAAACCAGCTTTGCATTTTTCCTATCTAAGTTGCCAGTGGGCTCATCGGCGAGGATTAACTCTGGATCTCCGACAAGAGCTCTTGCGATGGCAACTCTTTGTTGCTGGCCACCGCTCAGCTGGTTAGGTTTTTTCCGAAACCATGCTTCATCTCCGCCGACTGATCTTATAGCCTCTGAGGCCTTCTTCACCCGAACCGGTTTGGCCACTCCTCTAGCTATTAAAGGGAGTTCAACGTTTTCGAGAACAGTTAATCTATTGATAAGGTTGAATTGTTGAAACACGAATCCAATCTTCTTATTCCTTATCTCTGCTATTTCGTCACTCGATAACTTAGTAACATCTTCTCCCTCGACAAATACGGCTCCAGAGGTTGGTTTATCAAGCAATCCCAGCACGTTTAAAAGCGTGGTCTTGCCAGATCCGCTGGGACCCATGATGGATATCAGATCTCCCCTTTTAATCTCCAAGTTGATGTTCTTGAGAGCAAGAGTCTCTACGCTTCCAACTTTATAAGTCTTATAGACATTGACGAGTCTAATTATCTCTGACATTTATCTCCCTCGATTTCTAATGAAAAGTATAAGATGATAGGTTTAAAAATATATTTCAAGATATATTTGAAAAGATGATACTTATGATGAAAATAAAGGTAAAGAAATACTTGTCGCTTAAGATCCTAGAGATTTTATCAAAGGGGGATAAGCACGGCTACGCTATTGCCAAAGAGATCTTTCAGAACATTGGGATGAAAACTAGCGCTGGAATCCTATACCCAATGCTTCGTTCTCTTGAAAAGGATGGTCTGATAAAATCCCGAAAAGTTCACGAGGGTTCAAGGTTGAAAAAAGTCTATACAATAACAGATAAAGGTAGAGAGATTCTAAGGAATAATGAGACCTTAATTGAAGAGATTCGTAAATTTGAAAACAAGTTCAGAGAGATTAAGGAACTAGGGATTACTGAGTTACTGATGACTCTAAAGCGGATTTATGAGAATCTTGACAGTTTCGACGAGAAGGAGAAAACCGTTTTGAAACAGCTTGTTCAGTCATTTAATATTCAACTTAAATCTTTGATCGGTGAGTTGTATTGACCGACATCATAATCGTTGAAAACCTTGTAAAGAGATTCAAGGATGTTGTGGCGGTAAATAACGTGTCTTTCAACGTGAGAAAGGGTGAGATATTCGGACTGCTTGGACCTAACGGTGCTGGAAAAACTACAACGATTCACATCATTGCAACGCTCTTAAAACCTACATCAGGAAGAGTCTTTGTCGCTGGAGTGGACGTCTCTGAAAACCCGCAAAGCGTTAGGAAAAAGATAGGGATCGTCTTTCAAGACCCCAGCTTGGACAATCAATTAACAGCTTATGATAACATGTACATCCATGGTAAACTCTACGGGATCCAGGAACCAGAGCTTAAGAGGAAAATCAACGAATTATTAGACCTTGTTGAACTCGCAGAGTTTAAGAATAAACAAGTAAGATATTTCAGCGGGGGAATGAGAAGAAGGCTCGAGATTGCTAGAAGCCTACTACATGAACCTGAGCTGTTAATCCTAGATGAACCAACGATCGGCTTGGACCCGCAGTCGCGAAACAAGGTATGGGAGTATCTTCGAAAGATCATGAAAGAATACAATACGACGATACTGATGACTACTCATTATATGGATGAAGCTGAGGAGCTTGCTAGCAGGATTGCAATTATGGATCGTGGGAAGATAGTGGCGATGGGTTCTTCCGAAGAGCTGAAATCCATGTTGGGAAGAGACATGGTGCTTTTAAGACTATCCGGCGACGCGAAGGAATTATGTGAAAAACTAAACTTCGCGAAGGACTGCAAGCTTACTGTTGACGGGAGGATGGAGCTTCTCGTCGAAAACGCTTCGAAGATAATACCCGAGATTTTCGACCTAGCTAATGCCAATGGCGTTAAGATACTCGAGATAAACTACAGGAGACCAACTCTAAATGATGTTTTTCTGCACTTGACTGGGAGGGAGTTGAGAGATCACTTAGAAGAAAACCTCCCTGCACCTCCCAGAAGAGGTTTCAGGTGGTGATGTGGTATGAGCAAGGAGTTTGACGCGTTCACTGCAATGGTGTATAGACAATTGAAGAGATGGATTAGCTCTAGAGCCAGAGTAGTGTCCGTGCTACTTCAACCCTTCTTATGGTTGTTCTTCATAGGCGTCGGATTCGGCAGCATCTTTAACGGGGGAGTGAATATTCAATTTGAAAACCCGCCTATTCCTATTAACACGACGCAAATAATACAATCATACTTCAACAAACTATTCGGCGGAGTGGACTACGTTACATTTATAGTTAGTGGACTAGTAGTGGTCACTGCCTTCATTGGAAGCTTTATATCGGGTATTAGCGTCATATGGGATAAGCAATTCGGCTTCCTTAAGGAGAGTCTTGTTGCTCCTGCCTCCAGAAAAATCATAATACTTGGAAGAATAGTGGGAGATTCAATCGTTAACACCGTTCAAGCACTAGTAGTAATATTAATTGCCGCCCCCTTTGCAGGCGGCTTGAAGCTTCTCCACATACCATTAGGGTTGATTTATATATTCATAACGGCGCTCGGATTCACGGGACTAGGTATTTTAATATCTCTGAAATTCAGCAGTATGGAAGGCTTCCAAATGATAGTGAACTTGATAACAATGCCGCTGATGTTCATGAGCGGTGTGTTTTATCCCCTGGCCCAAATGCCGCAATGGATGCAAATAGTTTCAAAAATAAATCCCTTGACATACTCAGTTCATGGAGTGAGATACTGGCTTACGGGTGCAGACGTTGGCTTCGAATACATGCACTGGAGTATGGATCTCTTAGTCATATTTGGATTTGCCGCGGTTCTCTTGGCAATTGCTTCAGAAATGTTTGAAAAAACCACTATCGAAGACTGAGACGTATTTTGGCTATTTTTGATAAATCACCCCAATTAACAATAATCCTTTGAACCTTGCTCCCGTGAGATATTTGAGCTTGACTCCCCTAGCTCCGAGCCTATTCTCGAATTCTTCAGGTGTAATACTATCAGGATCGTGCTCGTCCGACGCCACTATGAAATTCACGTTGACTCCGAAGCTGGGTATCCAAGTCCAGTATTCTCCCGTGTACTTGAAATTACTCTTTATATTGTTTAACACGTACCTGTATTCTTCAGGGTAGAAGTAACTGCTTCCAGCCTGAGTAACAAGAACTCCATCTTTTCTCAATATCTTCTTAACGTCGGAATAGAACTCATTGCTATACAAGGCTCTTGCAGCCTCCCCAGCATAAGGATCTGTTAAGTCCAAAATGACGACATCATAGTAGTTGTAGGGGGCCTCCCTAACATATTTAAGTCCATCCATAATCAGAACCTTGCTACGGGGATCGTAGAAACTTCCCTTGTGCATGTGTTCTAGATATTTCTTCGAGAATTCCACGACTTTTTCATCAATATCAACCATCACAGCTTCCTTCACAGTATTATGCTTTAATACTTCTCTCAGCGTAGCCCCTTCTCCTCCTCCTATGATTAAAATTCTGGCAGGATTGGGATGCAGGATCATTGGCGGATGGACCAATAGCTCGTGATACAAGTGTTCATCGACTTCCGTGCTTTGAATGTAGTTATCAATTATTAATGATTTCCCGAAACCTTCAAGTTCCACGAAAGCGATTTCCTGGTAGGGAGTTTTCTCTAATGCAAGTACTTTTTTGATTTTGAACAAGCATTTCATTGATTTTCCAGCAGGCTCGAACAAGTAGAGCCCATCCTCGCTCATCAGGCCTCACCCACAAGTTCATAAAACTCCTTCATAATTTTATCTCCATTGCTGGTCCCAATCCTGCTTGCCCCGGCCTCTAGTAAAGCTATGGAGTCTAGGGCGTGTCTTACTCCTCCCGACGCTTTTACCTTAACACGCCCTTGCGAAGCCCTTGCGAGAAGATGCACGTCGTGCAGCGTAGCCCCACCTCCGAGAAAGCCTGTGTTGGTCTTTACGAAATCTGCCCCACTCTTAGCAACTAACTCTGTGGCAATGATCTTTTCACTATCATCTAGGAGCGAGGTCTCTATTATGACCTTAACGATTTCAACGCCGCCTCTCTTAGCGGCATTCACTACTTGTGTTACATCATCTACAACTTTACTATATTCCTTAGTTTTGAACCATGAGATATTCATGACCATGTCTATCTCCTTCGCGCCGAGGGAAGCGGCTTCCAATGCCTCTGCGACCTTTGTTCTCGTTGAAGTGTTTCCTAGCGGAAACCCAACGACAACACCATAGGTGATCGTCTTACCAGATATTTCTAGGGCCTTCTCGAGCAGAGATAAGGGGAGCATCAATAGTTTGAATCCGTACTCCCTAACGTCGTTAATGTACTTCTCTAGAGTCTTGTAATCAGCATCCGGCTTGAGCAACGTGTGATCAATTACAGAGGCTAGCTCGCGAGGAGTCAGGTCAAACGATGTTTTATAGTGAAGGCTTTTCAAAAGTCTCACCATGTTTTGAAAACGATTTCGAGAATATTAAATAATAGTATCTTCGTGAAGAAAAAAGAAAAGTTAATATTTAGACATAGCTAGTGATGTGCGGATTTCAATTTTTCAGCGTATTTTTCCGGTGAGAGAAGGGATGAATACTCATCTGGATTTTCGACTTTGAGCTTGAATATCCAGCCATTTCCATAAGGGTCTCTATTAATGAATTCAGGATTGCTTAGAAGATTTTCGTTTACCTCTATTATCTCACCCGAAATAGGGGAATAGTATGAGCTTGAGGCTTTGATCGAATCCACAATACCTACTTCCTCACCCTTCTTGACCTTTCTCCCTACTTCCGGAAGCTCTATCGAGACGATATCTTTGAGCTCCTTCTGAGCGTAATCAGTGATTCCTATAATTGCAACATCTCCATTCAATAAGGCCCATTCGTCTGTTTCCGAATACCTCCTGTCGCCTTTTACAAGGTATTTTTTTGCTTTAACCTCTACGATTATATCATTGCTCATGAATCATACCTCCAATTTATTTTAATAAAGCGTTTAATTAATAAGGCTCTGCATGGAGCATTATTTTAAGAAGTCTGATCTCATCTTCACGGGTGATCTTGAATCCATACTGGACTTCCATGAAGTTCTTCCTGAATTCAGAGACCATTTTTGCTACTTCTTTCGGATCTCTTCTATCGATAACGACCATTCTCATGAACTTGGCAATCTCTTTCATCTCCTCCTTCTTCATCCCCCATCTCGTGATCTCCTGAGTACCGATTCTAAGTCCACTGGGGTCTTTAACGTCTTCGGGTCTATCATACGGAAGCATGTTCTTGTTAACAATAATATTCGCTTCCTCCAACATCTTAGCGATCTTTGTGCCTCTTCCAAGCTCAGCCACGTCAACTATTACCTGATGACTTGTAGTATACCCCTTACTTTCCATCACTACCTTGAACCCCTCAGCAGCTAACTGAGCGGCCAACTCCTTAGCGTTAGCGACTATTTGTCTTGCATATTCTTCGCCCCAAAGCTTCATCTCAATACCAGTAACCGCCATCGCAGCTAAGCGGTGCAAATGATGGTTTGACACAAACATCGGAAATACTACTTTTCCTATTTCCTTGTAGTCCTCCTCGCTTGTTGTCGCGAACAACCCTCCTTGAGGACCTGGGAACGTTTTATGAGTAGAAGAGGTTATCACGTCCGCTCCAAGCTTCAATGGATTCTCCCAGACTTTACCGACAATTAACCCGAGCACGTGAGCCACGTCATGAATAACCTTGGCTCCCACAGCGTGGGCCGCCTCAGCTATCTCCTTTGTTGGGTGAGGGAATATGTAAAGTGAGCCTCCCAAGGTCACGATTTTAGGCTTAACCTCTTCGATCATTTTCACGGCTTTATCAACGTCAATATTCCACTCCTCCATGCTGAAGGGAAGCTCAACTTGCTCGATGCCTAGGGCTCCCAGAGTTCCAAACCTAGTGTGGCTTACATGAGCACCCGCCTGCACTGGTGCAACGCATGCCTTATCACCAGGCTTTGTGAACGCTCTGAACGCTGACGCGTTCGCTGTAGTCCCACTCACTGGTCGTAAATCAACATACTTAGTTTCCAAGAGCTCTCCCATGATCTCCATTGCTTTGACCTCGAGAGCGTCGACGTATTGCAGGCCTTGGTAGAATCTCTTGTACGGTTTTCCCTCAGCGTATCTGTGCATCATATCATTCATATAAGCCAGCATTGCGAGAGGAGACATCACGTTTTCACTAGCTATCATGTTAAGGCAGTGTCTTTTCCTCCAAGTGGTATGGTTTACGGTTAAATCTAACACTTCCTTTAGCATCGGATAATGCTGTAGAAGCGAATTTAATCCTACTTCTTCTCCAAGCTCATATGTCATGAAATACACACCAAGAAAAAATAGATAATTAGATATTAATAAAGCATTACAAGGTTACTTCTTAATGAAGGGGAAATCTACTATTTTCGCACCATATCTCTTATCTCTCACTAGAACTTCGACTTCTTCGCCGAAGACTGCATACCTAGTGTCAATGTAGGCCATTGCTATTCCCCTGTTCAATACTGGAGAAAATGTTCCGCTTGTAACCCAGCCAATCTGCACGTCCTCGGAATATACTGCCATCCCGGTCCTCGGAATGATTCGACCCGCCTCCTTTCCAAATTTGAGTCCAACCCTAACCCACCTGACCCCTTCCCTTTTGCAAGCTCTCAACGCTTCTTCACCCACGAACCCCTTTTTCTCCCATGTTATAGCGCCCAAACCATAGCGAAGTGATAATGCGCATGGAAATTTAACTGGGTCTTCACCATACTCGTGATCTCCTAGTACGAACCCCATTTCTATTCTAAGCGTGTCTCTCGCTATCAATCCCGCTGGTCGCACCCCGTTTGCAACCAACACCTCTACTAATTTAGCAATCTCGCCATGCGTGCCCCAAATCTCGAATCCGTCTTCTCCAGTCCACCCGCTTCTACTTACCAATATTGTATTAACTCCTCCAATCTTCTCGCCAATTCTGAATTCGAGGATTTTCAAGTCCCCAGCCCATTTCGCACCCAACCTCTCCATGACCTCTGCGGCGCGGGGGCCTTGAACAGCCAGCATGGAGGTTTCAAGAGTGATATCGGAGACCTCTACTTTGAAGTTTTTTTGAAGGATCACCTGCTTAATGTAGTTGACCATCTTCTCCCTTGTAAGAGCATTAGTCACGAGGTACCATTCTTCATCATTGACTTTATACAACATTTCATCGTCTTTAACCCGGGCCCACTGGTTTAATGCTAGAGTTGGGCCGCTCATCCAGTATGGCTTGGTCTTTGAAACATCCTTAGTATACAGGTATTGAGCTAGAGGTAGAACATCAGGTCCCTTCAACACTATTCTACCCATGTGGGATACGTCAAATACTCCGACGCTATTCCTAACTGACAAATGCTCTTCAATGGCATTTGTAAACCTGAAGGGGACCTCCCAGTCTCCAAACAACCCTGATTCGGCACCGAGTTTTTCTATGTAATATTCAAGCAATGCGAGCTTGGGCAACCTTTATCGCCGTTTAATTGATACGTTGTCCAAGTAAATAAACATGCTTGATCTCGCGTTTAAATATGAGAACTACTTAATGAAAAATTGGTGTAGTTATGTCCACTCACCCATGGATACCGAACTCTTCTAGGGAAGTTGTCGAAAAAATGCTAAAAACGATAGGTATAGATCGGATTGAAGAGTTGTTCAAAGACATTCCACCTGAGGCTCGGATCAGTAATGAAAAATGGATGAATCTTGAAATCGGGGTTGGACGCACCATATCTGAGGTTGAGGCTAAGAGGCTTGTAGATGAAAGGCTGTCGAAAAACAAGGTATTCAACCCGCCGCCCTTCATGGGAGCAGGGGTTTACCCTCATTATGTTCCGCCTCTTGTGAAGTATATTCTCTCCAGGGGAGAATTCCTAACGGCTTATACCCCCTATCAGGCCGAGATCTCCCAGGGGCTGATGCAAGCCATTTTCGAGTATCAGAGCCTCATGGCGGAGCTCATGCAAATGGAGCTTGTGAATGCCTCGATGTATGACTGGGCATCTGCTACGGCTGAGGCTCTGTTAATGAGTGTTCGAGTGAAGAAGGGTAGGAATAAAGTAATAGTCCCGGCTAACATGAACCCATATCACTTGAAAGTGGTTCAAACATACCTTTGGCCACTTGGAGTACGGATAGAAAAAACAAGATACGATCCCGTAGAAGGCACAGTCGACGTTGAGGATTTGAAAAACAAGGTAGACGCTAATACAGCTGGTGTATACCTTCAATACCCCAATTTCTTCGGAATTATTGAAAACGCTAAATCCATTGGAGAAATAGCTCATGAGAAAGGAGCACTATATGTCACAGGCGTTTATCCGATGGCCCTGGGACTTTTGAAGTCTCCAGGTGAAGTAGGGGCTGATATTGCTGTCGGTGACGGTCAACCATTCGGCTTGGGCCTAAACTATGGAGGGCCCTATTTGGGTATATTTGCCGTAAGATACGATCAAAACTTGATAAGGCAAATGCCAGGTAGAATTATAGGTATGACTACGACGCTCGATGGGACTCAGAGAGCATTCGCGATGATTCTCCAAGCACGTGAGCAGCACATAAAGAGAGAGAAGGCGACTTCGAACATATGCACTAACGAAGCTTTGGCAGCAATAGGTGTGGCTGTATATCTCTCGCTTCTAGGTAAAACGGGATTAAGGAAGTTATCAGAGCTGAACTATTACAGGGCGCACTACGCAGCGATTAGATTTAGCGAGATAGGTTTGAAGAGAATATTCAATGGAGACTTCTTCAACGAGTTTGCAGTCTCATTAAATGAGGCGAGGGTGAAGTATGAAACTGTTCACAAGAGCTTGTTGGAAAAGGGAGTTCACGGGGGTCTGTATCTTGGAGAATTGTATCCTGAATTGGGTGAATCATCGTTGTGGGCTTTCACCGAGCTTCACTTCAAATCAGATATAGACAGGTTGATTGAGCTTCTCGAGGGAATAGTTAGGGGAGGTGAATGAGCGTGTTCAGGCAGGCTAAGTGGAGTGAACCGTTGATTTTTGAGCTCAGCGTTAAGGGTAGAGTAGGATTCATTCCGCCAGAACCTGAGGACGAAATCAAGAAAAAAGTCGGTGAAATAAACATCAGGAATGAAATGCTACGGGTTTCGGAGCCGGAGCTTCCCGAGCTCAGCGAAGTAGACGTCATGCGACATTTTACGCGTTTAACAGAGATGGCGTACGGCGTGGACAACGGGCCAGTACCCCTGGGTTCATGCACAATGAAGTACAATCCAAGGATCGCTTGGGAGGTTTCTAGTGATTCGAGGATAACAAGTCTTCACCCGCTACAAGACGAGGATACTGTTCAAGGACTGCTTGAAATACTTTATGAACTCCAGAAGTGGCTTGCAAACATCACCGGAATGGATGTCTGCAGTCTTCATCCTGCAGCGGGTGCTCATGGAGAATTAGCCGGCATCTTAATAATAAGACGTTACCATGAATTGAAGAATCAAATAGATAGGAAGAAGGAAATCATAATTCCCGACTCTGCTCACGGTACAAACCCAGCTAGCGCATCGATGGGGGGCTTTAAGGTCGTCGAGGTGCCTTCAGCTGAGAGGGGCAATGTTGACCTGGAGGCGTTGAAGAGCGTTGTGGGCGAATCCACCGCTGGGCTGATGATTACTAATCCTAGTACGCTGGGATTATTTGAAGAAAACATTCTAGAGATCGCGAAGCTAATCCACAGTGTCGATGGGCTTCTATACTATGATGGCGCAAACTTGAATGGAATTATGGGTTACGCGAGACCTGGTGATATGGGCTTCGACATAGCCCACCTCAATGTTCACAAGACTTTTGGAGCCCCTCATGGAGGAGGCGGACCTGGAGCAGGACCTGTGTGCGTTAAAGATAGAGTAATTGATCCCGAGAGGAATATTAGACTAAGCGACCTTCTCCCAGGTTTCGTGGTAATTTATAATGAAAAAACAGGAAAGTACCAGTTGAAGAGTCCAGGAGCAAGTAGCATAGGGTTCCTTAAAGCGTTCTTCGGCAATATTACGCCGCTGATCTGGGCCTATTCATACATATTAATGATGGGGCCGGAAGGGTTGAAGAAGGTGACGGATATTGCAGTATTAAATACCAACTACTTTATGAAGCTGATGGAGAACGTAAGGGGATATAGCATTCCATATGGCAGGGGCAGGTTTAGGAAACACGAGGTTGTTTTGAGCGCTCAGCCAATGGCCGAGGATGTCGGAGTAACGGCTGAAGATGTAGCCAAGGGGTTGCTTGACGCTGGCTTCTACGCACCTACGATATATTTCCCGCTTATTGTAAAAGAAGCTCTCATGACCGAGTTTACTGAGACTGAGACTATTGAAAACATTGAGAAATACGCTGAAAGGCTGAAAGAGATCAGTGAGACCGCTTATAAAGACCCGTCTGCGCCTAAGAAATGGCCGGTAAACACCACGATAGGAAGAATTGATCTGATAAAAGCAAACCATCCGACTACGGTAACCCCCACATGGAGGTTGCACGTCAAAAGGGCTAAGGGAGAAATCAAATGAAATACGACGCAGTAATCGTGGGCTCAGGGACAGGAGGATACCCGGGAGCTGTCTACTTAGCTCAGCAGGGTCTCAGGGTCGCGATCATCGAGGAGAGGCTAATAGGCGGGGAGTGTACAAACTGGGGATGTGTGCCTAGTAAGGCCTTATATCAAATCGCGGAAGCAGTGAAGACTGTTGAGAAAGTGAATGGTCAAGTCAGCTATAAGTGGGAAGATGTGGTAGAATGGGCCAGAGCGATCGTAGGGGAGACTAGAGAAGGTATTAAGTACTTGTTGGAGACGAGTGGTGTTGACATACTCGAGGGAAGGGCCTCTCTGAAAAATCCGAAGAATATTATCATTCACAAGGATGGAGAGAAAAGGGAGGTTGAAGCAGATAGATTAGTACTTGCTCTCGGGACAGACCCCTCTCAACTCCCTCACGTGAGATTTGACGGAGAGGGAATAGTGAGCAACAGAGAGGCATTATTCTTGAAGGAGAAACCGTCGAGCGTGTTGATCATCGGGGGAGGCGTAATAGGTGTAGAGATGGCGAACGTATTCTCTAAAAACCACGTTGACGTAACTGTAGTCGAAATAATGGAACATATTCTGCCATTCACGGATAAGGATGTGGCACTAGCCTTGAAGACTTATCTTGCAAGTAATGGAGTCAAAATAAGGGAGAAGACAAGCGTTGAAGGCGTTGAAAGAGAAGGACGTCAGTACAAGGTGAAACTTTCCACAGGTGAAGTGGTCACTGCAGACAAGGTGCTCGTTGCGACGGGGAGAACCCCCAAGACCAAGGATATAGGGCTTGCTGAAAATGGGATACGCTTGGACAGTAAAGGCTACATTGTAGTGGATGAGGAGGGCAGGACAAGCGTTGAAAACGTATTTGCAACGGGCGATGTGATCGGCGGACCCCAACTAGCTCACAAGGCCATCCTTGAAAGCATAGCAGTTGCAAAAAGAATTGCCGGAAAACCCAGTTTTAAGATAGATTACCGCCTAGTACCTATAACCATTTTCACTGGATTGGAGATAGCGAGTATTGGATACACTGAGAAAGAATTAGCTTCGTTAAAGATCAAATATAACAAAGTAAAACTACCTATCTACTACCTGTCCTCCGTTAAAATAAAAGGAGGTAAGAATGCATTCGTGAAATTGTTAATGGACGAGAAGTTCGAGAAGACCTATGGTATCCAAGTGGTATCTCCCAACGCCTCAGAAGTAATATCAGCTTACCTACCTCTATATCTGGGCAAGATTTCACTCAGCGATATCGCTTCTCTACCCTATCCTCACTTAACAGTATCGGAATCCTTAAGGGACATCGTTGAATATATATTGGGCGAACCAGTTCACTTTATTAAGAAATAATTTTTCAAGCAACACCTTAGATAAGTTCGGTGTAAATAATGCTGGGGTATTTAAGTGTTGATGAAAAGCTGATCAGGAAGTGCTTCGAAAACGGGTACTGCTTCTGGGCGACTACAGGGTTGGTGCAACCTTTTGAGGACTCCGCAGTATACGGATTCGACTGTTTTTTCCACAAGTATCTATTAAACGAGCTTCTCGGGGATAGAATCCTTTTATCCTTCAGGCTTCCTTTCTCGAGCCTTCAGGAAATCGCTTTTTCCCATCCCCACGGATTACGCATATTCCTGGACGACTCTAAGATATGTAACAAAGCGGAGATAGAATCATACTTAAATGATCTTAAAAAAGCTTACATAGTTAAGATAAGGGAACTGGGTGAGAAAAGAAAAGCCGAAGGAGGGAGAAAAGGATTTTTCAAAAAGCTCGTCTTCTTCGGGGCGAGATCAAGTGAGTCCGATTTAGAATATTTCAGGTCGGTCACGCAGTACAGGTTTGTATCAGAGCTAACATCACTTATAGGTTTCAAGAACGACGTCCTCGATGCCGAGGTTAGAAAATCATACGTTTTATATCACTATGAGCCAGAGTCGTCCTTGGTATCAGCTCTAGTCGGTTCACACGAGATAAAGCTACCTAATCATTCAAAACTCCTAAATCTTGAAAGACTATTAAAGGACCTGGGGTCGCGTTAAATTAATATTTAATCCCATAGTATTTACATTTGGTGATGGAATGGTCTGGCGGGATGAACTGCTAGCCCTGTTAAGGGAGCTTACTCAAATCCCAGGTCCAAGCGGATACGAATACAGAGTTAGAGATAAGATCGTTGATCTCGTGAAACCTTATGCAGACCAGCTTTGGATTGACACATGGGGAAACGTGATCGCCCTAAAAAAGGGTAAGTCAAGTAACGCTAAGATAATGCTCGCTGCTCATATGGATGAGATCGGATTATTCATTTCTCATATCGAGGATGATGGCTTCTTGAGAGCGATCCCCATTGGGGGCGTATTGGAGAGAACACTTTTGTATCAGAGAGTATCAGTTGTTACAAGAGAGGGTAGGATTGTTCGTGGAGTCATTGGCTTGAAGCCTCCTCACGTCATAAAGCCCGAGGAGGCCCAGAAAGTCCCCGAGCTGAGAGAGTTGTTCATCGATATTGGAGCATCCTCAAGGGATGAGGTCGAAAGGTTAGGTGTTAGGCAGGGCGATATCGTGGTGTTCGACAGGGATGTTGCCGAGCTTGCCGGTAATAGAGTGACGGGAAAGGCGTTTGATGACAGAGTCGGCGTCATAGCGCTGATAAAGGCTCTCCAGCAAGTGGACCAGCCGAACGTGGACGTTTATTTCGTGTTCACGGTCCAAGAGGAAGTTGGGTTGAAAGGCGCAAGAACCTCAGCCTACAGTATTACACCCGATGTGGCTTTAGCTATCGATGTGACGATTGCCAGCGATGTTCCTGGTGTGCCCAAAAGTGAATGGTTCACTAGGCTTGGAAAAGGTCCTGCAATCAAGATAGTGGACGGGAGAAACGCAAGCGGTTTGATAGCTCATCCTGACGTGGTACGTTACTTGGTGAGCTTGGCAGAGAAGCATGGAATTCCATATCAGTTGGACGTTGTTCCCGGAGGAACTACAGACGCCTCCATCATAGCTTTGAACAAGGAGGGAGTTCCTGCAGGAACTATATCAATACCTTCAAGATACATTCATAGTCCAGTGGAAGTCCTTGATTTGGAGGACTTATGCAATGCTTCGAAACTGGCCGCTGTTTTTGCAATGGAGGCTACCGAGAACTGGATTAAGAGTTTGAAAGGAGTTGTAATCAAGTAGTTTTTAACCAGCATTTTTTCCAGATCCACATTAATAAGGTTTTTATATCCCTGTCGTTAAAGAAAATTTGTTTTCTAGTAATGGGCGAGATGACCTCAGAGTGATTGGGACAGATGTTATAGGCGTTTTCATGGCGGGGGTTTTCGCTTTAATGCTTGCCTGGATTGATGGAGCTAACAACGCTGGTAATAGTATTGGGACTTTAATCGGTGCAAAAGCCCTGTCTCTCAAAAAAGCGTTATTGATAGCTGGGTTGGCAGAGCTCCTCGGTGGTGTATTGTATGGAGGTTTTGTATCCGAGACTATTTTGAAGAGAATTCTGAACCCCACTGTATTCAGCCCTTCGGTGTACGGTGTCGGTTTGACAGGGTCGATGCTTATAACTTTTCTACTGATACTTAGCGTAACAATGAGGAAAATACCATTTAGTATTACCCAGATCCTAATTGGATCCTTAGTAGGTTTCGGAATAGGATACACCGGGGGAGGCGCAGTAAACTTTCCATTAGTCTCAACCCTCCTTGTGCTGTGGATGCTTCTCCCAATAATCGGAATGCTGGTGGGGGCTGTGTCTTTCAAGTTATATGAGTTGGTCGTAAACTCGAAGAGAGCATGGACGGTTTACTTTCTCGTCTTTTTCTACTATAATTTGTTTATTATCTCTTCAGTGTTATTACTACTTCCAAGTCATTTCTCCTTTTTCTCGAGAGCAGTGATCTTTGTCCTCACACTTTCAGTTCTAAACGTGGTCCCGGTTTTAGCTATGTATAAAACCGTGAAAAACCGTAGGGCCAGGACATTGGATTCCGGCAGGATCTTTCCATCTGAGGCGCTGGCGATCTCCTCGGGTATGATGGCGTTTACTCATGGCGCTCATGATGTGGCAAACGCTGCTGGCCCCCTTGCCGGAGCCATAGCTGCATTTTCAACAAACACCCTATCTGAAGAGGGTTTATCGGTCAGCCCGTTCCTCCTCTTACTCTGTTCGGGAGGGATATCAGCGGGGGTACTAACATGGGGTCTAAGGGTCGCTAGAACAATCGGGGAGAATATAACTGTTCTAAACAACGACTCCGCCTTCATGGCTAACTTTTCAGCCTCTATCACTATGCTCTTCATCACCAGGATGGGATTGCCCACGTCGATGACGGGCTTGGTCATTGGAAGTATTGCAGGGGTTGGATTAGCTCGAGGGGTGGGTAGCGTTAACCTCAAATTGATTGCAAGAATTTTCTCATACTGGTACATCGGTTTCACTATAGCATTGTTCTCCGGGATTTTCATGGGATTAATGCTAACTATTTTATGATGACATACGATATAGCATTCTTTGGAGGTCCAAGTGGAGAAGATGGTCTCAAGCATTCTACGGGAGATAAGCATTAAGCCGTCGGATACGTCCATCGAGCTAGCTTTTGAGAACGGCTTCCTACCATATATGATTGAGAGATATTTAAGAATGCTGGGGAAAAACGGAGCCATCAAACTTTTAGATTCTTTCAAACAATCGGTCAAGCCAGTAATAAGGGTAAATACTAGGTTAGTGGATCCTGAAAAAATTGAGAAGGCGTTAATCGAAAAAGGCTTTGTTCTCGAGAGAATACCCTGGTACCATGGGGCATTCAGGGTTCTCGATGCGCCTGAGAAGCCGAGTCTCGGAGCCACTTTCGAGTATTTAAAGGGATACTACTACTTGCATAGGGATTCCTCCAGCCTAGTCCCCGTTATACTTTTAACCCACGAGTATCAAGGCAACGTTCTCGACGCTTGCGCCGCCCCAGGTGGGAAGGCAACGTTTCTTGCAGAAAGGATTGGAGACCATGGTGTGGTGTTTGCCAACGATCTCGTCTTGAGGAGATTGAAAAGTCTTATTGGACATGTCGCGCGGATGAGGCTTGAAAACATATCCATAATGTGGAGCGATGCCAGAAAGCTCCCCGGGAAACTGACGAGGAAATTTGAGAGAATTCTCTTAGATGCTCCTTGCAGTGGTGAGGGACGCATCTCCGTGGATCCGGGAAGGCGGAATCGCACTAGCATTTATGAACTGGCATTGCTTGTTAAACGAGAAATAGAGTTATTGGACTCTTTAATCAAATTGTTGGAAAACGATGGGATCATAGCTTACTCCACATGCAGTATCGCCCCCGAGGAAAACGAATACGTTCTCTCCAAAATACTTCAAGCAAGAAGCGATATCGAAATAATTCCTCCACCGGTCACACTATTCAATTACTCTCCTTGGATAACACGATTTGGCGATATAGAGTTTCCGAAGGAATTTGAGAAATGTATAAGGCTCTGGCCGCACGTCCACGGGACTTTTGGCTTCACGACCTGTTTGCTAAGAAAAACGAGGAGGTAGTTTTGTTGAAAATCGAAATTAAGGTCATTGAGCCTCCTAGCGAGTGGTTGAATATCCTATCCGAATTAATTGTTAACTTATGGGGAGTCAGCTTTGAAAATTATTTGAAGAGACATGTAGGGGCAACGTGTATTGGAGATTTTTGCATAATCTGGACAACAGATAGGAGTGTTGACGAGGAACTTGTTGTTTACGAGGGCTCCTGGATAGGGGTGAGGTTTAAGGATAAAATATTACCATCCATTAATCTTGCTGAAAAGGTTTTTAAAGAACACGGAATAAGGGCCGCTGTAGTAGTCAGCAGTAAATCCGTCGAGCTTTTTCTATATGGACGCGACATTCTCGAGAGTAGCGTGTTGGAGAGACATGCACCCTGCAATGGATTAGTGGCAGTTTTAGACGCGTCGGATCATCAAGTGATAGGATTTGCAGAATACGACCCGGACTGTAAATGTTATCGGCACGTCTATGATCTAAGTATTTTCCTGAGAGTTCTCGGATAGCGGCTTTTAAAGAATTAAAAGAATGCATGTCTATTTTCAACGAGCTTTTTGAGAGAGTAGGAGAGAAGAATCAGCCCTGAGGCACTAGCAATCAACACAATAGTGAGAATGAGAAATGCGGTCTCCAGCGATACTCCGTAGGCCGAAGCTATGAACCCGACCTCCTCAACACGGGTTACAGCATATAAGGCATACGTGAGAATCATCACAAATATTACGAGGGGCAGTGGAATAGTAGCATAAGCTAGCATTAACCCCATGGACCTCCTTCTTCTCAACCCTCCCATTGCGAGGATTATTGGAAATGCTAGGACGATTGCTGAAACAGCGAACTCCATCCTGTACGTACCTCCGAGTACGAGGAAAGTGATCATGCCCCATAGATAAGCCCTGTAAGCCTTGCGCACGTCCTTGATTTTATCAGTGAACTCGTAAACGCTCATTTTACAATATTTAAGGAATAATTTCAACTCGTCCGACAGACTTTTAGGGATTGCCGCCTCCTTGATAGATTCTATCTTGAGAATAAGCTCTGAGCTTTTTTGCTTCAAACTTCTCGCAAACTCCACGTTATCAGTCACCAATCTCTGCATCGAGTACTCGATCGATTTTACGGCTTCATCGAAGTCTTTGCTCAGTTTTAACTCTTTCACTTTTCTATTATCTTCAATCCTTTTTAGATTGCTTAAAATCTCCTGTAAAAGCGTTTTAGAATCCATCGCGAGCGCCAATGGTATGGAATGGGAGAAGGTGGTAAAAAATCATTTCTTTTTAGAGAACAACTTCACGAAGCAATACACTACGAGGGATATTATGAAAACCCATGAACCAACGAGGAAGACTAGAGCGTCTGGGTCCATTGTGCCACCCCTATTCGACTCTCACTAACACTTGGTTTTTGGCGAGCTCTTCACGATACTTCTTCTTAACAGCCATGTAAGTTTCAACTGCGCCAATGACTAAAATTATGAGAATCGCTATTCTTGCCCCCACGATTAACGGGTCAGCCTGCGCGAAAACGCCCTGATTGTAGTAATCTATGGTTGTTCCAATTAATAGTATCAGTATGTACAGAGGTGTTAGAGTCATTAGGATGTATTTGAAGAATGTGGGAACCCTTATGAGGGCTCCCTCGTGAAGTTCTTTCCACAGATTGCTTGGTTTGAACAACCAGACGGCAACGATTACGTCGAAGAGTCCCAGCACAACTAGTAGGTAAGATCCCACCCAGTTGTCAAGCTCTCCAAAGTATGTTAGTGAGCTATCCAGAGCCACTGGGAGGCCTAGCAGGAAGTAAAGGATGAAGACTATTAATGAGCCGATTCTCCTGTTAATGTTTAAGTCTTCCTCCAGAAGCGCTGTTAGATAGTTATACATTGCGATAGCGGAAGTCCATCCTGCGAAGAACAGGAGGAGGAACCATATTGTTCCGAAGAACCTTCCAACATCTCCCATCGACGTGAACACGTTGGGTAAAGCCATGAAGGCGAGGCCTAGGGACCCGCTCTTAACAACCTCTGGACCAAGGTAAGCGTATGCTATTGGGATCGCTATGCTTCCTCCTAAAATGACTTCAGCGAACTCGTTTAGAGAGGCTGTTGTCAGCGCTGAAAGCGCTATATCATCGCCCTTCCTCACATATGAGGCGTAGTTTTGAATAATGCCCATTCCAAGGCTAAGTGTGAAGAATATTTGTCCAGCGGCAGCCAGCGATATAACCCAGAAGTTCTTGGATAAGACTTCGAAATTAGGCTTCCATATATAGTTGAGGCCTGCTAAAGAGCTCCACTCGGGGCGCACAGGGCTTCCAATGGTTATTGATCTAACGGCTAATAGGACGGCGAAAACGTAAAGTAGGGGCATCATGACTTTATTAAATGCTTCAATTCCCTTTGATACTCCGCGGTAGGCCGCAATGAAGAGGAGGATCATTGGGATGAGCCATGTCGCCAACACCATTTGAGGATTAGCTATGTGGTTAAAGAAGAACTGAACGGTATCGACGCCGTAATATGCTCCGGTTGCGCTGTAAATAGTGTAGGCGGCCGTCCACCCTATGACGTGGATGTAGTATGAGTTGAGGAGAGTAGTGACTGAGAAAGCCAGCATCCCTCCTATCAGGGCGAATATCAGTGCGGTTCTAGGCTTAACGCTTTCCCTGGCCATGACATAAAACATTGGACCCAGGGTGCCGTGCCCATATTTTCCACCATGTCTTCCAGTGGCCCATTCAACCCACATTAGCGGGATTCCCAGCAGAAGTAACGCTATGAAGTATGGTATCATGAAGGCACCGCCGCCGTTGGCTGCCAGCACTCTTGGGAATCTCCAGAAGTTTCCGAGACCGATGGCATTTCCAGCCATTGAGAGAATTAATCCTATTTTTGTAGCCCATGCTTCTCTCTCCTTAGTCATGGTCACATATTTCCCCTCCGAAATACGTAATATTATAACATTGTGCGGCAAAAAATAAAAATTTAACTTTGGTGAATAATTAAAATCCCTAGGCTTAAGGTAAGAACCATGAAAACTTACACTGTTACTACAAAGCTGGGGTTGAAATTCGACTTCACAGTTGAGGGCAAGGAGGGAAACTCGCTCTTGTTGAAAGATCCGGAGACTGGCGAGGTTTTCCGGCTGAGAGTGGTTAGGAACCACGGAGATAGATTTATTGTAGACTTGAATGGAGTAGAGTACAGTGTTGTGATCAATAATGGTTTGTTCATAGAAGGCGAGCCCGTGTGCATTCAATCTGTGAGAGAATCATCGAAGATTGTGAAACCCTCTAAAGATGTGAAAACCGCTTCCCGAGTCGTTGGAGAGAACCTCGTTCAAGCGCCAATCACTGGGAAGATTGTAGAGTTGAAGGTCGGGTTGAACGACCCAGTTGACGAAAACACTATCGTGGCGTTAATGGAGTCCATGAAGATGATTGTCGAGGTAAAGTCTCATCTGAAAGGAGTTGTCGAAAACATTTACGTGAAACAGGGTCAAGCCGTGAAAAAAGGCGATCCGATAATTAAGGTTAGAAAGTCATAGCGGTATGTTAGAGTGTTTCCTCGGGAGGTACATTACATGTTCTTCTCTCTTAAACTTCAATATCTGGAGATGCTTGAATAAAGCTTGCCTCGTCACTCCAATATCGATAACGTCATCAATATATCCTAATTCTGCAGCCCTAAATGGGTTGGCGAAAACCTCCCTGTACTCCCTCAGCTTGTTTTCGACAACCTCATGTGGGTTGGAGGAGGAGTCTATCTCCTTCCTGTACAATATTCTGACCGCTCCCTCCGGACCCATTACCGCGATTTCCGCGGTGGGCCAGGCAAGGTTTACATCGCTCCCAAGCGACTGACTTCCCATTGCTATGTATGCTCCCCCGTAAGCCTTTCTCATTATTAGGGTTATCTTGGGAACTGTTGCCTCGCTGTATGCATGTAGGATCTTTGCGCCGTGTCGAATTATCCCCCCATGCTCCTGGTCTACTCCGGGCATGAAACCGGGCGTATCTACGAATGTTACTATTGGTATGTTGAATGAGTCGCAGAACCTTACGAATCTCGCTATTTTGTTTGAAGCATCTATATCTATTACACCAGCGTTAACAGCTGGCTGATTTGCAACTATTCCAACGGTATAACCACCTATTCTTGCGAAGCCTACTACAGCGCTGGGAGCGTAAAGCTCGTGAACCTCGAGGAAGTCTCCATCATCCACAACGCTTCTAATAACGTCGCGGACGTCGAACGGCTTAGTCGGATCTGTTGGCACGATCTCATATAGTTCGTCGTTCCTTCTCTCGATGGGGTCTTCTGACGGGACGTAGGGGGGTTCTTCCGAGTTGTTATTGGGCAGGTAAGAGAGTAGCCTCCTCACAATGGCGAAAGCTGATTCCTCATCACTCGCTATGAAGTGTGCGACCCCGCTGATGCTCCCGTGTTTGTCAGCGCCACCCAATTCTTCGAATGAGACTTCAACTCCAGTGGCAGCTTTAACTACCTCGGGACCTGTTATGAACATGTATGCTGATTTAACCATTATCACGAAGTCCATTAGCGCCGGACTATACGATGCTGCTCCAGCACACGGGCCCAAAATGACCGCGATCTGCGGTATGACGCCGCTTGCCTTTACATTGGCGTGAAATATCCTTCCACAACCGTTCAGTGAAGCTACGCCCTCTTGAATCCTAGCACCCCCTGAATCGTATAGTCCGATGACGGGGAAGCCGTTTTGAATCGCTTGTTCTATAGTTTTAGCGATCTTGTAGCCGTGGGCCTCCCCGATGCTTCCCCCTAGAACCGTGAAGTCTTGTGCATACACGTATACGAACCTTCCATCTATTCTTCCAAACCCCGCTACTACGCCGTCACCGTAGTAGATCGTTTTATCCAGTCCAAAGTATTTCGACCTATGCGTGATCATCCATTGGAGCTCGTTGAAGGTGTCAGGGTCGAGGAGCTTCACAACCCTATCTCTCACCCACAGCTTACCCTTCTTCCTTTGCGCCTCTATTTTCTCCGGGCCGCCACCAGTAACCGCTTTATCCTTGTACTCGCTAACTCTCTTAATCAGCTCTTCATGGGAGACATCATTCAACTATTTCACCCTTCGTAGGATTGACACGACAGCAATTGTGCTTACGCCGCCGATGTTATGAGTTAAAGCAATCTCCGGACTACTTGCCTTGTAGCCTGGGAAATCTCCTCTGAGTTGCATGGCGGCTTCGGCTACTTGATACACGCCGGTTGCTCCTACAGGGTGTCCCCTAGCCTTTAATCCTCCACTGAAATTAACCTCTGGTTTATCTCCTTTTCCAAACCTCCCCTCTTTCCACAGCCTCGGGGATTCTCCCTTAGGGGCGAGACCTAAATCCTCGAGAATAGTGTACCCCGTGATGTGAAAGGCGTCGTGGAGTTCGACGTAATCAACATCCTTGATTTCCACATTCGCCATTTCCAATGCGCTTCTGGACGCCCTCACCGTGGATTCCAATACGAGGAGGTCGTTTCTCGAAGCTAAATCAACGCTATCTGTAGCCATGCCCACCCCTGCTATCTCGACTAAGGTGTCTCGACCAACCTGTTTTGCGATCTCCTTAGCTTTTTCTTCTCCTCTCACCAGCAAGACCACTGCCGCACCATCACCGATGGGGGCGGCATGGAAAAGTCTAATCGGGTCAGCGATCAATGGGCTGTCGAGGATTTCCTGTAAAGTAGTTTTCCTCGGTAATTGTGCGTAAGGATTGTAAGAAGCGTATTCGTGCATCCGTAACGGCCAGTACGAGAGATCTTCATCAGAATATCCGAACTTCTCCATGTATAGTCTGGCGAGCATTGCGTTCAAACCAGTGAATGTCGCACCGTAGAAAACCTCAAAATCCGAGTCTGCGGCTTGGGCCAGCGCACGCGTGGTGAGCGGAGTGTTGGCCTCAGTTAGCTTTTCAACGCCTCCAACCGCTACAACGTCGGCTAAACCGCTTTTAACAATTGAGAATCCAGCGTATAGTGCAGCGCCCCCGCTTCCGCAAGCGGCTTCTACCTTGAAAGCCGGGATCCCCCTGAACCCTGCGTGATCTGCAAGGAGAGCACCCAAACTGTCTTGTTGCATTAAAACACTAGAGGTCATATTGCCCACTACGAGGGCTTTGGGGGTAAGGCCGCCAGCGTCCGTTATTGCCCGGTCGAGCGCCTCCTTAAACAAGTTTGAGGCTGACCGACTATAGAACCTCCCTATCTTAGTTAAGCCTACGCCTACTATGAAGACCTTATCCATGAATAACCCTCTGTAAATCATTGAAATCCATAATGCTCTCTTGAAAATAAAAACCTTGACTAAAAGGACGATGCATCCCTAGGGGTGGAGTCTCTTCATCAATCCGAACTGGAGTCTTCGGTCATCTCAGGGAAAATAACAGTTTTCCCTCCATTTAAAGATTAGGGTGGATCCATAAAAACGTTCGATTGAATATTAATGAAGGGAGATGAGTATTTCTAGTACTTCACGAGGTTTACGCTCGACAATTGCTCCAGAGCTACAACCAGAGGTTCTATTACCTCGGAGACATCGACTTGAACTTCCGTACTAATGTGTTCAGCTATCTGAGATACGGTTCTTTCTCCATCGCACAGCAACCATACATAATATGCCAGCGGCGATAACTCGTAAACTTCTTCTTGGGATAGTGCTACGTAGAACTTCTCGTCCTCTTCTCCGAGGAAGTCTCCCTGTCTTGAAGGCTTCCATTCTTTAATCTCGTTGAATCTAGCTATGGTTTTCTCATGTTCGTGTTCGTGACCTTCCATGATCACTCCTCTCTTCTCCTGAAGCCGCCTCTGCGGGGACCTCTGAATGATCCCCCTCTCCTGAACTCTCTGGGTCTAGAGCCCTCTGGGGCTGTCGGCATCTCCTCGGGGACTTCCTCAGCCTGGGGTACCTCCGAGTCTTCTATTTTCTTGATTTCTGTGGTTTTTCCAATGTTCAGTTGAACTTTACCCCTGAACTCGGTTGTCCAACCTCCCTTGATTTCAACGGCTTCGCCCTCAGTAAGCTGCCCAGCCTTCTCGCCCCACGCTGTTACTTCAACTCTTCCGGTGGAATCACCGACCACGGCATTACTTATTGTCCTAGGGCCTTTCTTCGTTTGAATAACGTGGGGTGGTTGTGAAGACAGTACTCTGCCCTTTATGGTTACGTTCTCCATTCCAGGCTTGAGGTCTTTTATATTTGTAGAAGGGCTTTCACCCTGACCAGATTCGGAACTTACATTCATTACGAATTCGACTCCATTTATTATGTTACGGGTTTACCTACTGTTACGTGGGTTTTTAAATGTTTTGAATCCATAGAGGCTCCATATGGTTTGCAGTCAGAACCGAGTAGAGCCGGCTTAAACACTCTTTCAAGCTACCTAAACACTTGAACAAGTGGGAATAGTCTTTCCTCTTGTCGGAACAGCCGAAGCCGGGAACCGGCTTAAAGTGTGAAAGCATGATTCTCGACAACTCTGCTTCACAATCCACCGGAGGGTTGTCGTTCAGCACGTAGAAACCTGCTATTTTGGCAACATCTTCCTGTAGTAGGTAATCAATGTGCCAGAACCTTTTGGCTTTTGGGAAAAAGTGCCTGAACACTCTAGCTTTCACGCCTCCAGACCCTCTCGCTGATCCAACGTAGAAATAAACGCCCTCATCAATGATGAATTGGCGGCGTCGCGTGCTTACATGATGGTTTTTCGTCACTCTCAAAGCTAAAATGTAACATCCTTTATCATCAAGGATGCTCTCAATAGAACTCATACGGTGGACCATCTATGAGTGAATACTTTGGACAGGTCGGAATCAACCTCAACTAGAAACACTTCGAGAAGCGGCTTGACTATTCCTCTTATTAAGTGCCCGGTGTAAGCGCTCTTCTTAGCCCCCAATACAAGGTGGAGGTGTAGGCTTACTTCACCGTTTGGTTTGATCATGTAGTTTCCTTGAATAGATCCCACCTCGAGGATTTCCCGGTCGCTCCCCTCCAGTCTGATGATTTCGTATTCTTTGCTCAGGGGATTGTAGAAGCCTATTTCAGCCGAGGCAAGGCCCCCAATGCCAGTGACGAACCCGTTCCTAAGACCTTCCTCTTTTATTTTCTCAATTAACGCATCAGGTATTATGTCCCCTTCCGATAGTTTAAACGGCATTATCCTCATGTTTTCACCTCTAGACAACTTGGTGCTCAGCCACTGTTTCATTATGTTTTCCCATAATATATTAGGTTGCTTTTGAGATAATTTTTCTGGGCTGGGTGGAAGATTTGCCAAACCCTGGGCTCCAGGTTTTGCTGGAGAAGATCGCGAGATTTAGGAGTGAACTTGAAAAACCCTTCGTGGGGAGAAGCGAGGAGGCAATGGTTTTAACGCTGGGATTGATCACAGGAGAGCACGTCATACTCATCGGCGAGCCGGGCACGGCTAAATCAGCTCTAGCACGGCGCGCGGCAGAGCTAATTAACGCGAGGTTTTTCAAATACTTGCTGACTCGTTTCACTGAGCCGGACGAGCTTTTCGGTCCTCTGGATATAAACGAGCTTCGAAACGGAAGATATGTTAGAATAACTAAAGGCAAGCTTCCAGAAGCCGAGATCGCTTTTATAGATGAAGTTTTCAACGCGAACTCCGCCATTCTCAACATGTTGCTCTCGATAATGAATGAAAGAATAGTTTACGACGGGTATTCGGAGATAAAAGTACCCTTGTGGACGATGATCTCTGCAACGAACAGGGTACCAGATGAAGCGGAACTGCAGGCATTATACGACCGCTTCCTGCTTAGGCATTTCGTTAAACCTGTTGAAGAGAATAAGTGGGGAGCGCTGCTTGATGCGGTCTGGACAATAGAGTCCGGCCTATATGCTCATGGCGAACCGGTTTTAACGATCGAGGACTTAGTGAAGATAAACGGGCTGGTCTATCAAGTCGACATATCCTCTGTGAAGGAGAAGCTTATAAAGCTTTACGGGATTTTCGAGGACCAGGGAATACACGTAACTGATCGGCGAAAGGGCAAGGCGTTGAAAATCATAGCTGCGAACGCCTTGCTCAGGCAATCTATGAAAGCAACCCAGGATGATTTATTCGCGTTGCGATACGTTGTCCCCCGGGACGTGGAAGAAGTTGAGAAAACTTACGTGATTCTTCTCGACGAGATAGAGGCTAGGGAAAAACATTTGAAGGAGCTCTCGGAGATAGAGGCAAATGTAAGGGAGGCGAAAATATATATTTCAAACACGCCGGAGTTGGATCCCAGACTACTCGATTATCTGAGGAGCTTTGAAACCGTTAAGGAGAAGGTAAGGAGGATGGCGGCAGAATCAAGCGATGATGAAGTCAAGAGGAGGGCCATAGACGTTCTCTCGGAGGTAAGCGAGGTAATCGATCTCATCAAAAAGAAATTGGTCATGTAGCTGATCAAAATGGAGGAAGAGGTTCGAGGAGTCCTTAAAGGCATCGATTACAAAAACCCTCTGGCCCTATATAGAGGGTGGAAGATTAGAAGAATCGTGGACTACCTGAATGGCAAGGGCTCCAAGATCCCGTTAAATCTAGCCATTGATACTTTTTACGTATTCTATCTACCAGTCCCAATGATCAGCGAGGATGCTGACCCCACAAGCAGGAACTATCAGGTGGTAAAGTCTTTGATTAAATCCCCATCTCTTTACTCCGTTAAAAGTAGAACTCTAATAGATCCGTTTATGAGTGGGTTGGCCGCTAGCGTTTTCCTCGCAGAGTATAAGACTCTCGAAGAGACTGTTCAAAAAACTAGATCCTCTGCTCCCTCGGAATCTGCTGTTGATAAAAGAGAGGCGTCGGAAGTTAGGAATATAGTTGAGAAGGCGATAGTAAGCACTATGGTGGACATCGAGCATGTTAGAAGAGTTAGGTCAATCATGGAGGGTTTAGAACCCGGGCGGGTTAGCCAATTATCTTTCGAAGAATATGGTCCCGAACTTCTCAAGCTTGCTCGAAACACGGATGTTAGAAGAATTCTTGAGGTAATCGAGGGTTTGAAGCCATGGGAACTCGGGTTAAAGAGGAAGAGCGAGCGCCACAAGCATGGGGAGATCGGAGGATACGAGCTGGGTAGGGATATTGAGAGGCTTACTCCGTCCGCAAGGGTCCTTCCCGAAGAATTATTCTTTTTAAGGTTTCTAAGCTCGAGGCTTCTTCTCTACGAGAAGAGGGTAGAGGAAAGTCTGGGACCAATATACGTTCTACTGGATAAGTGTCTAGATGCTGAGGCTCTCGTAGAGGCGGCGTCCGGGGATAGAAAGGCGATTAAGAACATCGAGGTGGGTGAAGAAGTAGCGTCAGTGGCGTTTACAAGAGATGGTAAGCCCTTCTTGTCTCGGGCTAGAGTTGTGAAGGTGTTTAGGGATTTCAAAGACCTGTATGCTTTGAAGACCGGAGAGGAGGTTATCAAAGCAAGCTCTAATCACTTGGTACCTGTGCTTGAGCGGGGCTCACTCGTTTTGAAACCAGTGCGGGATATTCGCCCCGGCGATTTTCTATACGTCTATGATGCTAGAAGCCCGGATGGAGAAGGCTTTAAACCCAAGAGGGTTGTGGAGAAAGTCTACGCGGGGACTGGAGAAGTATATGACCTGAGGCTTGACAGAGACCATTTGTTCATCGCGAATGGTTTCGTAGTCCACAACAGTGGTAGCATGGATGGAGTTAAAATGACGTGGGCTAAGGCCGTTGCCCTTGGACTTTACGTGAGGGCTGTGAGGGAACATAGAGAGTTTTATATAAGGTTTTTCGATAGTCAACCATACCCTCTGATCAAGGTCAGCAGAAGGCCTAAGGCGAAGGAAGTTGTTGAATTGATGAACTACATGGCGAGAATCAAAGGCAACGGAGGCACAGATATCTCCAGGGCGTTAATAACTGCTACCACCGACATTAGAACGGGGTCATCCGGAGAGGCATCGGATATCGTTCTAATAACTGATGGAGTTGACAGGATTGCTGAGCAACACGTCCTTTACAATTTGAAAAAAGCCGGCGCAAATCTGTACTCGGTAATGATAATGGGCGAGAACTCCAGCCTTAAAAAAGTCTCTACCAGGTATTTCTCGGTTGAAAGGCTTGGGCGAACCAGCGCGCTAAAAATAATCGAAGTCAAGTAGGGTTAAACGTTCGTAGCAACTACCAGCGTTAGAACCGCTAACGTCAGTAGCTTGTCGCTAGCGGCTAACACTTCCCCGCTCTTCTCGAGCACAGCTACTAGATCGAATAATTCCTCCGCCTCAAGCCTCGCATACAAGTCAAGCAAAACGGTAGCCAACTCCCGCTTCACAGTAGACAACTCGCTTTCCGCGGCAGCCAGTATCGCATTCTTCAAGCGGTATGTGTTTAGGAACAGGGACTCGATCAGCGTTGATGGAACATCGACCTCCCATAGACGGAGCTCTATTTGAGAGGAAACTAGTTGAACTAGTTCAGGATGGTATGAAACCGGTGCTACAAGCTCCAGGAATCTGTTAACCAATGATATGATTCGCGAATACGTTTTCTCATCTTCAATGGCACTGTATACCGACAGGTACTCTGAGAGCTCGCTTGAAATAGCCTTGACCTCCTCCTCGGCAAGGTTCACGAGACCATTATCCGCTTGATAGGATACATGAGTACTGCTCAATGAAACCCCGTGTTTAACATCCTTCTTCAAAATCCTTTAAAACGCTGGTCTCAACGGAGCGGGGTTTTTAAACTTTACTATTCCCTCCGCTGGTTTGACAGGATGTTAAGTGATCCGACGGGAATGGAACAGTTCTTCATGACGCATATAATCTCCGACCAAATACTAATGGCGATCTCCTCGGGGGTGGAGCTGTTGATATCGAGTCCAGCCGGCATGTGGATGTAGTTCTTGAGGCTTTCAACGCTTACTCCTTCCTGGACTAGTCTCTCCTCCATCCATTTAGCCCTGTGTCTACTGCATAGGACCCATATGTGTCTCCCGGGGTGGTTTTGAATCACCTTCTTCAACGCCTGATAGTCCGTCTCAACCTCTCCATATACTACCGCGAAGACATCGTTTGGGCTTGACTCGATTTTTCCCACCTCACTGATGAAGTCGCCGGCGAAAACGTATTCAGCATACGGGTATCGGATGGTATTAGCCAGACTCTCATCCTTATCCATTACGACAACCCGGTATCCAAGAATATTTGCAATGTCCGCGAGCGGTTTTCCCACGTTTCCAGCTCCAAGTATGATTATTCTAGGGCGGGGTTTCAAGACATTTATGAAAACCTCGACGACTCCCCCGCACAACATGCCCGTGGGCTGAGCATCCGGTGGTATGTTCTCCCTTCTCAGCGCTAGTCTGATTTTCTTTGGATTCCCGCTCTGGAGAGCTTCGATCGCGTTCTTAACAATTAGGGATTCTAGTTCTCCCCCGCCTATTGTGCCTATTTTTTCTCCATCAACAGTTACCACCATGGTAGCTCCTATTTCCCGGGGACCGCTGCCTTCTTTACCGGTGATCACTGCTATCGCCACAGGCCTACCCTTATTTAACTCTTCAATGGCTTTAGATAGTATCTCCTCAACCCTCAAGCTTATCCTCCTCGATCACCGTAATTTTTCGAAGCGTGAACAATCTTTTTATAATCCTGTAGTCCGAGTCTGAGAGCGGCTTAGCCAGCTTAATTATTACGCTGAACCCTCCTACGCCCAGCACGGGGGTTCCTTCGAAGAAGAAGGTGGGAGAGTAATTTTTCGTCGTTAAAATGGGGTTTAAGCTATCCAGTACTTCACGAATATCGTATTGGCTCCAAGCTTCTTGGACTATTATTCTGTCCCGAGACAGCCTGCAGATCAATAATGGGCACGCTCCAACGATTATTTAATAAAGATGGCTGATTTAATAAGTATTCAGCAAGAGGCTTGGAGGTAGGATTTTGAGCTTCAATTTAATGATAACCCACGAACCCGGCTTGGACAACTATAGATTCATAATAGGCTCTATAAGGAGCAGGATACAGGACTACATAGTAGTTGACAAAGGTCCCTGCGTGATATTGCTAAGAGTTCCAAACCCTTACGAGTCAATTGAAAAACTGAGAGATCTCCCTAATGAAGCTCCGATGGTCTACAGGGTAATACCCATAGACGTCATAGTGGATCCATACGTTGAAGACGTTGCGGAGAAGGCCGGTTCGCTGGCTATGGAGAGAATCCCTCCAGACAAAACCTACAGGGTCACGTTGCATGGACGCTTGTATTGGAGGGAGACGAGAATGCCTGCTCACAGTATGGACGCCGTTAAAATCATTGCTGAGAAAATCGATAGACCAGTATCTCTCTCGAGCCCGGATTATGTGGTGTACATACGTAGCGTTAAACTCTACCATAGGAGGAGGTATGCGGCGGTAACCGTTGCACCTCCGGAAAAAATCATAGTGAGCAAATCAGACAAGCCTTAATATTACGTTTCAACGCGTCCTACCGATGGGAAATATGTAAACAGGCATAGCCCCCTTTGAGAGCTTCAACAACTTAGCGACTTCCTCGTCTTTGAAGGCGCCTACGGCGACTGTTCCCAGCCCCATCTCGGTTGTAGCAAGGTAGATGTTTTGTCCAATATGGCCTGCTTCATTGAAGATGTATCGTACTCCCCTTTCACCATAATATTCCGTAGTCCTATGGGTGAACGCTACTAGAATGAGGTTTACCGGGGCGTTTAGAACCCATCTCTGCCTTAAACAGGCTCTAGCCAGCTCGTTGGAATAATCTCCTTCTGCAACATAGGTTAAACCATTGTTTTTCGCATCATAGTGGAGGATTCCCGGCTTTAATTCCTCGACGCCATTGGATTTGACAGACACGTATATTTCGAAAGGGTAAGTCGCGCCTGCTGAAGGCGACGTCCTTCGACCGCATTCAGGGTCTATGCAACCATACGCTGCCCAGAGTATAGTTGATAATTGGCTGAGAGTGAGGGGGGTTGCGGTGAAGATTCTAACGCTCCTCCTTTCGGACAGTAACTTCCCGAGACACGACTCCCTGGATGGAGGCGGAAGAGGTATTGTTGGAGACAAGCGTATCACTGTGTCAATGATATAATGCTCGGGAAAATATTTCTACTGTTTCTAAAACTATTTTAAACAATCCTTGACTAATGTTTAGTAGAGGGATGAACGATTAAGCTTGCAGACATCTTGTCAGAGGATACTATAGAGCTGATGATGGAATTCCTCTTAAACTTGGAGAAGATTGTGAAAAGCTTCAACTCATCACTAGAGTTCCTCGACAACCTCATGATCGGTGAGGCAAGGGTTAAGCTCGCTGAAGTTATGAGGCTTGAAGAGAAAGGGAAGGAGATCAGGACCAAGCTTGAAGAGTTAATAGTCTCAGCCCGCTTGGAAGCATCCTTGAAGGAGGATTTGCTGAACTTTATTTTACGAGTTGACGCTATTGGGGATCGAATAAAAGAGGCTTCCAGGGAGCTCACTATTCTACCCTTCCTTGAGACTCCATCCGAGATTAGAAAGGGAATAGTCGAGATCAGCAAGATCTCTATAAAATCTGTTCAGCAGTTGATAAGTGCGGCGCGTAAAACCATAGAGGGCGATTTAGACAAGGCATTGGAGGACATCAAGTTGCTGTCGGATTATGAGGAGAAGGCTGATGCACTGGATATTTCCAACAGGGGATTGCTTCTCTCTCTATCCGAGAGGTTAAAGCCTTTCACGATATCGATACTTATTCACGATTTAAACAAGGACTTAGAGGATAGCGTTGACACCTGCCAAGTAGCCGGCGAGTACTTAAGGCTCATAATACTGGCTTGGCTTAAGCAGATCTAAAGCCTCCGCTACCCCTCACCCCTAAGGAGGTAACCAATATAAACTCGCCTAATCCTCACTGATAGAGAGGTGGGACATTGAAGAGGCTTCTATACCCGTTAAGAACATTCCTCATAGTTTCCGGCAGGATCGGCGAGGAGGTAAACGTCATGGCGGCTGACTGGGTTACAATGGTTTCAGCAGACCCGTTCATGCTCAGCGTTTCAATATCGCCCAAGAGGTACACGCATAAGTTGATAACCAGGTACAAGGAGTTTGTCTTAAGCGTGCCGACCATTAAGCTCCTGAGGGAAGTCTGGATTGCAGGTACGAGGAGCGGCCCCGGGAAACTATCTGAAATGAAAATCACATTGGAGAATTCACGACTCATCGGCGTTCCCTCGGTTAAAGAGGCTGTTGCGAACCTCGAGTGCAGGGTAGTTGGAAGTCATGATTACGGAGACCATACGCTGTTCATAGGAGAGGTTGTCGCGTACTCGTTTGACGAGAACGCGTTTCACCAGGACGAGCCTATTCCTGGCAGTGGTTTCATCCTTCACTTGGCTAGAAATAAGTTCACCGTCGAGGATGAAACCGTGTTGAGGCCCGACTAGCATTAAACCTATTGTCGCATACTTGTTCATCTTATATATCTGACATGACATTACTTAACATGTGAATACTTATGTCTAAACCGGACTACCATAAATTCCTGAGTAGTAGGGCAAATCTGATTGAGCCCAGCCCTATTCGGGAGATGGTCAGCAAGATAGCCGTCAAGTCGAAGACTAGACCCGTGATATCCTTTGCAGCGGGAGAGCCGGACCCCGATGTTATTCCGAGGGAGCTTTACGCAGGGATCCTTTCGGACTTGTTCAAGAAGATAAGGATTATTGGGAACTACTCACCCGCTGACGGAGTATTGGAGTTGAAAAACGAGATAGCATCGTTCATGAAGGAGTTCGAGAGCGTTAATACAGCTCCAGATAACGTAGTGGTCACGCTGGGAGGCTCCCAGGCGATCGACATCATTGGGAGGCTCTTGCTCGACCCTGGCGACATAGTCCTGACGGAGAACCCTTCATATGTTAACACATTACTTGTTTGGAAGCACTACGGCGTCCAAGTCAAAGGGATTTCAATGGATGATAAAGGCTTGATTCCCGAGGAGCTGGAGAACACGCTCGCGAGGTTGAGAAGAGAGGGGAGGAAGGTCAAACTCCTATATACTATTCCAACGGGGCAGAACCCTTCGGGCTTGACCCTAGACCCTGATAGGAGGAAGCAGGTTTTAGAGGTAGCTAGCAAGTACGACATACTCGTCGTCGAGGACGCAGCGTACAATCACTTGCTGTATGAGCCGATTAACGTTAAGCCGATTAGAGCAATCGACGATGAGGGTAGAGTCATCTACGTTGGATCATTCAGCAAGGTTTTGGGTACAGGGTTGAGAATAGGCTGGATAGAAGCTCCCTCAGAGATTATCGAGAAGGCTAAGATGGCTAAGGGACCTATGGACATGTGCCCCCCGGTTCCGATGCAGTACCTTGTGCTCGAGGTGTTGAGAAACAAGGTTTTCAAGCTGGTGAAGGAGAGGGCGATTGAAACCTACAGGGTCAAGCGCGACCTGATGATCAAGGCGATAGAACGCCACCTACCCGGCATCAAATATACGAAACCGGTTGCAGGCATGTTCATCCTGATATGGTTGCCGAGAGGCCTTGAAGCCCCCCAGTTCACAGACATGTTACTGGAGAAATACGATGTAGCGGCGATACCTGCAACGCCATTCTACACTGACGACTCCGGTAGGAACGTGGTTCGGTTGAACTTCTCGATGGCGAAAACGGAGTTGATCGATGAGGGAGTTAGGCGTATTGGCGAGCTCCTGAGGGAGCTTACACCGTAGTTTTTAAACCACTGTTAAAGCTATTGAAGAGATAACTATCGGGCCCGTTAAATCAACAAAAGTCGTCATTAGCGGGAAGACAATGTTGTCCGGGTTCCACCCTTTAGTGAACGAAGTCTTTGTTAGATAATACGTGAGGAGCGATGCTAGCGTGAAGATGAGCGGGTAGGCAACTGCGAGTATCAGAGCGCTCAGGACGACTTCGCCCACAGGCGTTGAAGTGAGCGCTGAGACTACGATTATGCTCAGGATGATTGCTGTAAACGTGGTCAAGCCAACTTGCCTCAGGGTTTGAAGCTGGCTTCTCAGAGGGCTGTGAGAGCCGAGGTGGAGTTTTATGCTGAGATCGTTCCCGAAAATGCCGGTAGCGGCTCCAAGCAGAGCGTTGAAGGCTGGAAGGGAGCCTAGGATAAGAGGCAGTCTCAAGAGAGTAGCAGTCCTCGTCGCTAAGGCCAACCCTCCCAGGCTGCTTCCAAAGGATGCGGCCACGGAGGAGACTGCGTTTTCGAAGAGGGGTCTACCCTCATCCCCCCGCCATAACGCGTATGTGAAAACCAACCCTAAGGACAATAACAGGGAGACAACCAGCGCTCTCATATAAGCTGGTATTGCTTCAAACAGCAGGGATACGGTGATGAATGTGAAAGGCGTTAAAGCGTCTCCAACCCCGGTTACAATGGATGCCACGAAGTCTGTTGGATCCCTACCTGTTTTAAACAAGTATATGATTGAAATAGTCGTCACCGGGGTGAGAATCAAGTATACGAGTGTGCTGGATGAAACGGATATGAAGGATAGCGTGATTAAGTCGGGGGTTTCAACTCTTAACGAGACCGAGATAGCGTATGATAGGATAGTTATGGCGAGCGTGGCTATGACGGTGACCGAGTAACCAGTTAGCACGTTGTACAAGTTATACTTGGTGAGGATTCTCGGCTCAGCCTCACCTATGTGGAGGGCGGTCGTCAGCCTATACCCGAGAGCACCGTACACATCTCCCCTCATGTCCATGAGTCCCGGGATCAACATTAGGAAAACAGGGTATAGGGCAAGGATTTCAATGCTAGTCTGCAGAGTTAACCCTGCAATTACTTCTCCAACGCCGAGTGTCCCAAGCGATATTAAAAGCCTCCTCGTCCTCTTGTTCAGCAAAACTATCGCCCATGCTCCCTATCAGCGCTCCTTCCAGGTTCTTCAAAGTAAAATATTCACTGCTCCGGATATATAATTACACTTCATTATCGCTGAGAGGGTTTAAAAACGCGCGAAGTATAGTATTGTATTGTTTGAGGAATCCGTGGTGAGTCAAAGAATCCCTCCCGATGTTCACAGGTTATTCCACGATAAAACAGTTAAGATAACGTATCAGCCGAAGCCCGTGAGAGAAGTCTTGAACAGCATCTGGCTTCAGTCGGACATAGCCCTGGACTTAGCCTTCTACTCCTATTTTTCAGGCGACAACGATACTGCCATGAGAGTTCTCGACATCAATAAGAGTATTGACGAGCTCATAGGCCAGTTCATCATTCACACCAGCCTAGCCTACGGTAGGAGCAAGGAAGGAAGCTACGCGGTTCTACTAGCATACTATTATGCTTCATCAATGGATACGATCGTTGACTCGGTGAAGGACATCGTCTACATGCTGTTAACCGGGTATAAAACGGGCATACGGCAGGAAAACATCCTCTACTACACGGAGGGTGAAGTCATAGCTCCGTTTGAGCTGACCGAGGACGTCAGGGTCATCGACATCACTGACAGATACCCCGTGGACGTGATACTAGTTATCAACGAGAGAGGGTGGAGGATCGCTCCTTCGCTACAGGAGACCATACCCAAGGGGAGCAGGATATACGTGAGGGGGTTCAAGGAAAACGTTTACAGGTTCCTAAGGGACAAGGGAGTAGAGGTTCAGGAGCAGCCGCTCCACTACAGGGAGGCCGAGCCCCTGGTGAAAGGCATCATCGAGCTGAAGGAGTTCACCAGGTTGATGGTAGACCTCGCACACTACACGCTCATGGAGGCTAACCCCGGGATCATCCAGGAGGTTGAAGACCTCGAAGTCTACGTCGACTGGAAGCACCTACAGGTCCTGGACGCTCTGAGAGAGTGCTTCGGCAGGATAGATTCCGCGACCCATTTAGGCTTGACCACCTTGCTGAAGGAGCTTGAGGACGTTGCCGACGCGAGCAACACCATAAGCCACATTACACAGATGCTGGGCGAGATGCCCGAGGACTACTCCGAGGTCTTCAGGAAAGTATTCGAAACCATAGGGGAGGCGTTGAAAACCGTGACGGTGAAGAAGGAAATCCACTTAGACAAGCTCTCCCTGTGGCTGAGAAAGTACGGGGGCTCGATACTAGCGGTGAAGAGCGGGCAGGAGTGGATAGCCCACCCGCTGGCTAAAAACCTAGTCCTTAAGCCCGGGGACAAGATCATCCTCGCACACCAGGCAGAGTTCGCGGACGAAGTAAACACCATCCTCTCCAAAATATCCTGACGAAAAAGCCCTCCAGCTCTCTGGAAACTCCTGCCCTCCCGCTGAAAACCCTGCTTACGTCCTCAAAACCTTTTTATACATAAGGCTATTAATATAATATATGGTGTACCCCTATATGAAGGCTATCTCTCCAGTCATAGCTACAGTCATAATCGTAGCAGTCGCAATCGCCATTTCAATAGCAGTCGCCCTATGGCTAACAGGAATAGTGGGAGGATTCACAACAGTAGAAAACCTACAAATCACATACGCCTATGCATCAACTCTGGAGAACGTCGGATGGAAGATCGAGTTGAAAGTAGAAAACAAAGGCACGGCTGATGCGACGATCGATGAGATATTTATAAATGGTGTCCCGATAGATTCCGTGAATGGCGCCAATTACACTCCAAATAAGCCCTTCACCGTTAAAACCGGAGAGAATGAGACTATAGAAATCACTCTGACTAAATCAGGATTTAGTGCTGGCCAGCAGGTTGAGATTAAGATTCACACGGCTAGCGGTAAGGAGTATCCGAAGATGGTTACTCTTCCATAATGTTTTTTTCCTAACTACTCTCGGATTAGTTTTAATGGTGTTTTCATGCGCGGGATTAGCCCCGTGGTAGCCACGGTTATCTTGGTTGCGGTTGCAATAGCCGTCTCCATGGCCTTCGCCATGTGGGCTTCTACCTTGACGAGCGTTGAGTCGAGCCGGGATTTGGAGATCATTTCCTCATATAATGTTCCAGTTGAGGGGGGTTGGAGCGTCACGGTGGATGTTAAAAACATTGGTACGAGGACGACGAGCATTATTAAAGTCATGGTGAACCGCAGGGTATGCGATATTATCGTGCATTTCGAAGGGAGCAGCGGCAGGGCAACCTACCCTGCCGGGGGTGCTAACTACCACCTCGGGCCTGGCGACCGGGTCACCCTCCGGTTCATTCTTAAGAGTCAAGAATCATGCGGGATCCACTTTACTCCCGGCCAAATGGTTGAGATCACTATTATAACTTCATCGGGAATGGAGTATCCTCAGAGCATTCAGTTACGGTAACCACTCCCTCCTCCCATCCCCGGTAGCAGGAACCGGGGCTTCACGCGTCATGATCGACTGCGAGACCTTTTCGACTCCACCGGCCTCGGATGATTCGGGATCAAGCCCACTTATGTCCCATTTCAGCAAGGTTTAAATACCTTTTTTAATAGATTTTTAAATGGTGCTTACTGTGAACAAGGCGCTCACGATAACGATGATAACCGTAGCGTCGATAATTGCCCTTCTCGCCGGGCTCTGGTACAGCAACGTCTTCGCGTTCACGGGAGGCTTCCCCTCGTACGACTATAGGGTCTACGCTATCGCTAGGAGGGACGGCGGCTTCGACGTATCTCTCCTGGTTAAGAACAAGGGGGATGCTGACTTAGAGGTTCACGGTTACTACATTAACGGGTTGAAATGCCATTTCAAAACCTTCATTGTCGAGGGGGATTCGGTATCGGAGGTCGACCTACCAGTAATAGTGCCCGCAGGCGAGTCCAGGGAAATAGTTGTTTCACTAAGGGGCGGCAGCGACTGTAATTTAAGCTTTACTTCAGGCCAGATCATCGAATTACTGCTGGAGACCAACGCACCCATCCAGTATAGAACAATGATAACGCTCCCCTAGATTAAAGCCACGGACCCCAGCCCGATCAACTGCGCTATGAGGAGAACATCGCTTCTTCTGAACAGCACTGGTTTCGCGGGCTCGGGGAAGCCGTAGATCAATAGTGATTCACTAATGTTTCTAGCAGTGTAGAGCGCGTGGAGTATTAGAGGGTGAAGCATTCTTGCAATATTCCTTCCCCCGTACTTGAGCCTTATGGACAGTGATGCCTCGCTGAAGGCGGCAAGGGTTAGAGGCAACTGAATTATGGATAAAGCCAGCGCTCTCGCCACATTGTTCAATCCGGCTTTACTCAGGAGATACATCCATTCCTCGATCCTCACCCACTGGACTAGCAGTATGGCTGAAAACGCTATGGTTGACAGCCTCACGGCCCCTATTAAAATCTTTTCAATGCTCAAAGGGGTTAGGCCGGTGACTATAGATATAATGTTTACTAAAACCCCTAACGCTATGAATAACAATATAAGCTGTATTCCTTTGAACAGCTTCGAAAGACCTGTCGAGTAAGCCAGCAGTGAGCCGGTGAAGACCAAGGCTAGAAGGTAGAACCACGGCTGAGACGGCCCTTTCAGTGATGCGGCGGCCAGGGAGAAAATGATCACGGATAAAGGGGTTGTTACTCTAGTTACGAGTCCGAACGACTTTGACGAGGGCTTAATGGTTAGGAGCTCGGCTAAATCCCTGATCACGCAGCGTCACCCAGTAGCCTCCTCGCCAACTCAATGCTAACCAGGGCGTCGACCTCCTTTTCAGCCTTCTCAGGGGTTTTAAGCTCCCCGTTCTCGAGCATTAAAATCCTCCAGTTCCTCATCAAGCTCGTGAGCTCCGTGGTGCTGGTAGTCAGGATCTTAGCTGCGGGGAGAGATGAGAGCAGGCTTATGAGTCTTGCCCTGTCGACATAGGTGAGCCCGCTGAAGGGCTCGTCAAGCAGCAGTATATCTGCCGAACCCGCCCAAGCCGCTAAGATCACTGCGGCTTTAACCATCTGACCATAGGATAACTGAGACGGCGGCCTACTAGGGTCGAGCCCAGCCTCCTCGAGAGCGGAAACGGCTCTACCCATGCACCGCTCCCCGCCGCCTGAGGCTTGGCAGAGCCTTAAGACCTCGTCCCTCAGCGTCTCCTCCGTGTAGAAAAGAGCAACTTGCTGGGGAACATATATGATTCGCCCCTTCACTCTCACCCTCCCGCTCCACGGCTTCAAATATCCTGATATTATTTTCAAGAGTGTTGACTTGCCCGCCCCGTTAGACCCCGTGATGAGAACTCCCTCTCCGCGGCGAATTGTGAGGCGGATGTTTCTAAGTAGTTCTCCCTCATAGCCGAAAGCCAGGTCCTCCAGGTCTACCAAGACCTCCCCTGGCGTGGGGGGCGTCGGTATAGAGGGGTTGAGGCTGGTTGCTTTGTCCTTTACAGACTGGTAAAGGGCCTGGAAGTCGGCTTCCTCGAGAACTCCCTGCTTCAAAACATAGAATTTGTCGAAAAATCTTGCGACTCGTTGGAAACGGTGTTCGAACACAACTATAGTCTTACCCAGCCTCCGTAGAAGGTTAAGCATGTCAAGGAACTCGTTCACGCCTTTATCATCCAGCCACATGAACGGCTCGTCGAAGACTAGTACCTGGGGGTCTGGAATAAAGGCCTTAGCGGTGGCAGCCCTCCTGGCCTGACCCCCGGATAACTGGTAGAAATACCTGTTCCGGAGTTCGTTTAAATGGAAAGTAGTCAGGATTTTCTCCAAAAACCTTTCGGCGACCCCGTCTCCATGAATTTTTCTTATATAATCCTTCAAATCGTCCTCAAGGATGAAGTTTATGAAGTGGAGGTAGGGGTTCTGTGAAACTACGTGGACCCTTTTCGAGAGCTCGAATGGATTTTTCAATAACGCATTCTCTCCTCTTATCCTGTAGACTCCTCTCACCTCTACTCCGTATACTGGTTGAGCGGTACCGTTTAGCACTCTCGCTAGCGTTGTCTTCCCCGACCCAGTGGTTCCCACTATGAGGACGACATCGCCCTCGCAAACTTTTAGATTCAAACCCTTTAGAACCCATCCTCCCTTAGGATACTTCGCCCATAAATCCTGTAGCTCTAGCGCGACTTGCTTAGCCATGAACCGTACCCGTTTTCAACAGGCGTTTCAAAACAAGTATCGATGCCAGGCTTACGGGGATGGCTATTGTAAGGTTGAATACGTCGATGAGCAGGATTACGCTGTAAACATAGGATTGAGCCGCCTCGTAGCTCATTCCGTAGGAGTAGACCAGCCAGAGTGGAGTTACAATAACGTTGAACAAGTGCATGACAACGACTCTGCCTGCGGTTGCCCCTGTAACGGGGAGAACGATCTCCATCATCCTCCTACTCCTATACTTCTTGTAGAGGTATATGAGGGGGACAATGGTTGATGCTTCAGCGAGAACCTTCATTCCCATTCCAACGACGTCAGCGCCCAGTGCTACTGAGACAATGTAGTAGATCGGGAGAGAATACGCTAGGAGACGGTAACCTTGGAAGGCTAAAACCGCCAGCGGGACCCCCGAGGCATCATACTTCAACCAAGTCAGGAGTGGAAACGGTAGCTCAAAAAACCTCAGTATAATCGCCAAGGCTGTGAGAGCGGACACGTACGCCAGCTTCTCCTGCTTGATCAATGACACGCTAACACCCCGGACTCTATTAAGAAGGCTCATCAGATTTAAACGTTTATAACGGGACAGCCTGTCACTCGAAAACCGCATCCGTTACGACGCTGAACCTGTCTGAAGCGAGCACGACTCCCACGGCGATTATAGTCAACAACGCAGAAGCATATATCGAGTAGTTTATATATCTCAACTCCTCCACATTCTCCCTTTCTAAATTAAACTCCAAGCTTACGGGGTTCGAGGTATCTAGGTATGCTTCCCCGGACGATAATATGATGACGTAGTAGCTCCTCATTCTACCAGTAAAGCTAACAACGACCCCGTTATCGTCATACCTTGCCTCAACGATGTACAAATCCACCGGCGTGCGAACTCCGTTTATTTCAACGTAGTATGGGGAGGGTAGAACGTATTTGTCTCTAAGGATTTCGCCACTTAGCTTTGGATTAACGATGAGGTCTGCTGGGAAAAGCCTGTTTATCACGAACCGTACCGTGCTAACCGGGCTCTGAGAAATTATCCAGTTCCCTCTGTCCTGATAGAGGATCACTGTGTCACGAGAGTCTCCCGCTGAGACGTTTAAAGCATATACGTTGTCCGCGGCCCTGTTCGTTTGCCAGGACATATAGAACCCGGTTAACAGGGTTAGTAGTAGAATTGTGACAAGGATTTTGGTTCCAGTGCCGAGGCTGTAGAACTTCCTTGGGAAAACGCCGATAGAGTGTAAATAATCCTCGAAGGGGATCGCCAGCCTGGACTTCAGCCTCCTTATAGGACCTGAGCCCACGAGCCACACGAGCGCTAATCCCGCGACAAAGCCTCCTGCATGAGCAAAGTACGCAACTCCGCCCAGGTTAAGATAACCATAGATGACTTGCTCGGCGAACCAGATTATGAGGTATAGCGAGGATGGCAGTGGGAGGCATATTGGCAGGAAGAATATGAACATGCACAGCGATACCCTCGTGTGAGGGAAGAGTATGAGAAAGGCTCCCAACACAGCACTTATAGCGCCTGAAGCGCCTACGGCAGGAATCACTAACGCTTCATAGCCCCCTAGTGGAATTAAAGCCAGGTGGAAGAGCACTGCTCCCAATCCGCCTGCCAAGTATAGGATCATAAACCTGAGGGAGCCTGTTACGGCCTCCACGCTTTTTCCAAATAGATAAAGAAAGAGCATGTTGAACAGAATGTGGAAGAGGTCAGCGTGAATAAACATGCTTGTGAAAATCCTCAATACACCGTTTACTGATGAAAGAGTTATAGGGTAAAAGCCGTAAGCGTAGATGTAGTATGGATCGGTCTGTAGAAACGACCTCGACCTGCTAGTGTAAAAGTAGACGGCAAGGTTTGCGAGAACTAAGATGATGGTCATTACCGGGCGCTTCCTGAGATACTTGACCGGTTGCTCCGGAACGACAACCAATTCAAACCATCTCTACTCTATAAATTGATTGTCTAATTAAGAATTTAAACATGTATCCGTTTAAATTACCAGAGAGTGGATTGAAGTGGTTAGGAAACCGGTTATCTTGGTCGCAATACTCCTCGTAGCAATGATTCTTGTAGTTTCATCACTCATGATTCAACATCGACCTCCACTTGAAACGGCGGATACGCAATCCCCCACTACGACGACAGCGTCTACCGGCGAGAAACACGTTGAAGAAGTTTACGTTTCCATGATGACTAACGAGTTGAAGTGTCAGCCTCCGAACGCTCCTGTTTATTTTGCATACACTCCTTTCCCGAATGAAACAGTTTACAAAGTATCTCTAGCAGGCGATTTCACCGGATGGACCCCCGTTCCAATGGATAGATTAGATAATGGTACATGGGTATTGCTGAAATGCCTACCTGTAGGGATTGTAACCTATAAGTATCTAATCAATGATGTGTGGGTCAAAGACATGTCGATAGACCATTACGGGCTACCTGTTGACCCAGATGCGGATGGCTATGTCGACGACGGATACGGCGGGAAGAATGCGATCCGGAGAGTGGTTTTCCCTTCTGAAACACTGTTTTTCATTCACGTGGAATACGATCCCGTCTATATATCTATTGCAGACGACATGGTGATCGTAAGACTTTATTCCTCAAACGCCAAGGATGCGCGATTATACGTGATCGTGGGAAACTCCACGTACAATATGAAGATACAGCTTTGGACGGACTACGTCGTAGTCTGGTACAGGGAGCTACCGTTGGACGAATACTTCACATACTACTTCGAAGCAGACATGGGTGACCGTGTTCTGAAAATATACAAGGCTCCGGGCGAGAAAACCTTCAACTCGAACATTTCACTTCTGTTCAAACAGGTACCGTGGGTGAGAAGCGCCGTAGGATATCAAATTTTCCCGGATAGATTCTACAACGGAGACCCTTCTAACGACGTCAGGGGAAACGAGACTGATGAATTATGGCTTAACGAACTTGTGAAAGGGGTTACTCCTGTATTCTCTGCGTGGAATGACCCAATAACTAGTTTACATTGTTGCCATCAATATTTCGGCGGGGACTTAGCGGGTGTCTATGCTAAACTCGATTATCTAGAGGGCTTAGGGGTAAAGATGATATACTTGAACCCTATTTTCCTATCAGGGAGTGTCCACGGTTACGATCCATACGACTACACGGTAGTCGACCCTAAGTACGGTAATGAAACGATCTTAAAGCTCCTACTAGACGAGGCCCACAAGCGGGGGATGAAGGTCATATTCGACTTCGTCCCCAATCACGTCGGAATAGGCTTCTGGGCCTTCTTGGACGTTTACAGGAACGGGCCTCAAAGCCAGTATTGGAACTGGTTTATTATAAAGAAGTGGCCGTTCAAGCTAGGCGACCCAACAGCTTACGAATGCTGGTGGGGATTCGGGAGCCTCCCGAAGCTCAATCACTCCAACCCCGAGGTCAAGCAATACCTGTTCAACGTAGTTTTACAATGGCTTGAATTCGGCTTCGACGGCTTCAGGATCGACGCCCCTCTCGAGGTGTTGGAGGCTGACTCCTTCTACAGGGAGCTAAGAAGCCTGGTTAAGGAGAGGTTTCCAGATGCCTACATAGTTGCTGAAATATGGACGCTTGACCCCGAATGGCTTAGAGGCCACCACTTTGACAGCTTCATGAACTACGCCTTGGGGAGAGATATTCTCCTAGAATACGCCGCGGGGAGAAAAACCGGCGATCAAGTCTTCCGGGATCTTTTCAGGTATTACTCATCAATCCCCGTGTCAGTGGCCGGCATGGGGTTTAACAACATCGGGTCTCACGACACCTCGAGGATACTGACAGATTTAGGTGGGGGCAGGCTCGGGGACACTCCATCAAGGGAATCCATTGATAGATTAAGACTTCTGGTAACTCTTCAATTCATGCTGCCCGGTATGCCTGTTGTTTTTCAGGGGGATGAGAGGGGGCTATTAGGCTCTTCCCGTTACTATGATGAACAGAGGTATCCTATACAGTGGGATAAGATGATTCCAGATGTATATCATCATTACTCCAACCTTTCAAGGCTGAAGGCTATTATTCCTGCTCTGCAGACAAGCGTATTAACCCTTCACAGCTCCAACGGCTCTATAGTATCATTCTTCAGGGGGTATGCGAACGAGGTACTAGTGGTGGCTAACAATGCCTTAAATCAGACCGTCTATCAGCTTCCAAGCGGGACGTGGGTTTTGATATACCCCGGTGAGCCAAGGATTGTTGAGAGAGAAGTGTCGATAGATGGCCTGGCAAGCTTCCTGCTACTGAGATACGAGTACGCAATAGAGCTTGGGTTAATCGGTTGAGTGCTGGTACTCAACCCGTTTATCCGGTTCAACGTGAACGGTTACCTCCCACCCCTTCTTTTTCTTCACTGCCTCCTCAATCTCAGTCGCCAGTTTATGAGCCTCTTCAAGGCTGATCTTACTGTCAAGCCTTATGTGAAGCGTCGCTTCAACGTGGTCACCGTATTCGTGTATGTGGATGTGGTGGAGATCTTTCGCCCTGGGCACCGTTGAATACACTATGGTCTTTAGTTCCTCCTCTTCCTCAGGCCTCGGGCTTCTCCCAATTACTTTATCAGAGGCGGCTTTGATTAACGACCACGCGGTGTAAACTATGAGGAGAGATACGAGGAAGCCGAGAACCCCGTCCACCCACCAATACGTTTCTCCAACGAGTAGACCGATAACGATCAGAAACGATGCCACTGCATCGCTCCTGTGATGCCAGGCATCAGCCTTCACGCTCTCCATCCCATACGATTCACCCAGCCTTAATGCCCAGCGGGCTAAGGCCTCCTTGGCTACCGCTGAAAAAACCATTACCCCTAGGGCAATATTAGAGTAAACTAGCGACTCACGGGAGATCAGCTTATCAAGGCTCTGCTTGAAAAACTCAAACCCCACAACTCCAAGCATCACCGCTATAACTATTGATGCAATAGTTTCTAATCTCTGGTGTCCAAAGGGATGCTCCTTGTCAGGAGCCTTGAACCCCCATTTCACACCCAGGAGTAGAACTATCGACGTCATACTGTCCGACAGCGTGTGGAATGCATCAGCAACTAATGCAACAGAGTGGGAAACTATGGCTGCGTAATATTTCAATGCAAAGAGGAGGGTATTTAATGCAACGGAGGTCCAGCCTTCCAAATAGCCAGCTTTCCGCTTACTCAATGCGCTACTTGTATTCAAAACCCAACCCCTTCAAGACCCCTTGATTAAGAAAAACTAATATATAATTTCCTAACTAGGGGTAATGCCGATAGCTTTCAGATTTACAATTTCTCACCCTCCCTCTGGATTCTAGTGGATAGGAATCCAAGTAGTAATCTCTACTATGATTTACCCTTCGCCCCCCGGTTTCCCCCAATTAGGGGATATCATTATAAAGATATTCATCCATTAATAATCATAGGTGGAAAATTGGATCCATTTACTCTCTTGATATTAATAGCAATAATTCTCTTCATAGGCATACCTCTCTTGTCTTCGAGCATAAAGATCATAAGAGAATACGAGAGAGCAGTTGTCTTTAGGCTCGGAAGATTACTGGGCGCCAAGGGACCTGGAATCATTGTTATCATTCCATTCTTTGATAATATCGCTAAAGTCGACCTCAGAATAGTAACGGTGGATGTGCCCAAGCAGGAGATCATTACTAAGGATAACGTTAGCGTGAAGGTCGACGCCGTGATATACTACAGGGTAATAGACCCAATCTCGGCGATCACTAAGGTCGCTAACTTTCATTATAGTGTGAGCCTACTGGGCCAAACAGTGTTGAGAGACGTGCTCGGGCAGGCTGAGCTAGACGACTTGTTGTCAAGGCGCGAGGAGTTGAACAAGAGGATCTCAGGGATTCTCGACGAAATGGCCATGCCGTGGGGGATTAAGATATCTGCGGTAACCATTAAGTCTGTCGAGCTCCCAGAAGAATTGATGAGAGCTATGGCTAAGCAAGCTGAAGCCGAGAGGTGGAGGAGGGCGAGAATCATTGAAGCGGAGGGTGAAAGACAAGCTTCTCAGATTCTAGGTGAGGCCGCTAAAGTATATGAGGAGCATCCGACAGCGTTAAGGCTGCGAGAGTTGCAAACGCTCATAGAGGTGGCGCGGGAGAAAGCGTTAGTAGTCGTGACCGAGACGGGGGCTTCCTCAACCGGAGCGGCTATAGCGTCCTACAAAGCATTAAAGGAGTTTGAAAAGAAGCAGGGAGGATGAAGCCTGGATTGGGGAAGCGCTTAGCTCGCTTGTTTTTTTCCTACGTCGTAATCATTTTCCTAGCGACCTCTATCTTCGCTCTATTTAACTCTAGCCTCGCATCGGGCGAGACCTTATCATCCGCGGTAATGCTAACGATAGAATCACCATGGGATACGATCGACGAGGGAGTGAAGGAGTGTTTCATAGATGCGCTGAGATATGCCGAGTCCCAGGGAAAGGTGTTCATTTACAGGGTAGACTCATACGGAGGGTATTTGGATTCGGCGTTCAGCATAGGTGATGCATTGCTTAATGCTAAAGTACCGACCATTGCTTATGTTCACAAGAATAAGGCTTTGAGCGCCGGCACGCTTATTCTGTTGCCAGCAGATATTCTAGCTGTTCAAAAATATTCTATCATAGGGGCGATGCAACCAATTACCATCAACCCTGTTACGGGGGAAATAGTCTATATCAACGAGTCGAAAGTCTTAAACCCCATAATAAAGAGCGCTGAGGCATATTCTTCAAGGGCCGGGAGGAACACAACGTTAGTCGAGCTTTTCATAAGGCAAGCAGTAGTGGTAAATTCATCGGAAGCCGTATCCCTCGGGGTCGCGGACCTCGAGGTCTCAAGCCTAGAGGAATTATTGGAGAGAGTGAACGGGAGGAAAGTAATTATTGATGGAAAAGATTATGTCATCGATGTTAAATCGTACTCGATCGAGGAGTTCCCCTGCGGATTGAGATCCCGCCTTATCTCCTTCCTCATGAACTCTTACGTTGCAAACCTCTTCGTCACGATAGGGTTGTTGGGGACGATTTTTGCATTAGTATCTGGGAGGCTTACAGTCCTACCTTTGACGATCCTATTCCTCTTATTGGGATTGGTATCGGTTGGAGTTAGCGCTAACTACATCGCCATATTCCTTGTCATCCTCGGCGCCACATTACTAGCAGTAGAACTCTTCATCATTCCAGGTTTCGGCATTATCGGGATAAGCGGTATTCTACTGCTTGCGTTTGGGTTCGCACTACTGCCAACTTATATTCCGACTGGAGTTTCCCCTGCTGTAGAGTATATTAACACGATAAGAACAGTTATAATCGTGACGACGCTGTTTTTGTCAAGCGTGTTTGCAGTGATGATTTACAAGGTGTTGAGAGTGCGGAAGAAGACCCCTATACAATTCTCCCCTGCTGGAAAGAAGGGAAGAACACTCGACTGGATCAAACCTGGCGAAATGGGTTTTGTGAAGATAGAGGGTGAGTATTGGAGAGCGGTCTCCGATGAAATTATTCCCCCTGACACAGAGATTATAGTTGTTGAAATACTTGAGAATGGTGTGTTAAAGGTAAGGAAATCGGTTGCTTCATCTTAATTTAAATAACTGATTAAATTTTGACATAAGGATTTTTCAGATCGTCCTTTAATAAGTTTAAATAAGTGATTTATGTATTTTTCAAATGGGATTATTATGGGTCAAACACGAACGTATCGGGCATTATTTATTGATGTCGGTGAAAAGAAGCACTGGATTGAAGAATTCCCGTTGAGCGAGGTGTTCAGCCCTATATCCCTTGGCTTGAAGCTCCACTTGGAGAGGTTTAAAACGTGGAGCAAGCCCGTTTACGATCCAAGCAACGCCCTGGTCCTGGGCTCTGGCTTGTTTGCTGGAAGTAAACTTTACGGTGCTCACAGATTCATCGCGGTCTTCCGAAGCCCTCTTACCAAGGGTTTGCATGCTTCGGCGATGGGCGGAGCCGCATATCAGTTCAATGTTAATGCCGACGCAATCGTTATCCTGGGTAAGAGCTTGAAACCATTAATTCTCAAGATTTACGACGAGGGAGATGGAGAACCCAGAGTGGAGTATCATGAAGTATCAGAGGACATGCTGATAAACATATGGAAAGGCTACGGCGGCTTCAAGGGCGTTTACGCGCTTCAAGCGTACCTAACCGACTTGTTCCGGGATTTCTATGAAACTTACAACGGGAGGAGCATTCTCGTTGGTCCTGCATCGAAGAATACCAACATCGGAGCCTTAGCCTCTATAACTTTGGTCAGGGGGAAGATGGATTATGGAAGCGAAGACTTCGCTGCGAGAGCGGGAGGAGGAAGCATTCTCTACAGGGCTCATGGAGTTGCAGCAATCATCTACGGTGGACGCTTTGACAAATCATCCCGCATTCCCCAGGAGCTCAGGGATTTGAGAAGCGTAAATGAAATATTCCAGGAACTAGCCAAGAAAGCATACGTAGAATTCGTGATCGAGTCTGGAACCAAATACAGGTATGATCCGAAGATGAACACTGGGGGGACCTTGGGCGGAAACTACCCTCATCTAAAGGTTACTACACCGATGTTCAATTGGAACATGATATACTATTCAAAAGATGTCAGGGAGAAACTCCACTCCCTCATAATTAAACATATCTGGGAACCCTTCAATAAGGAGGCTATTGAGACCAGGAGCTGGAAGACCTGTGGAGAACCGTGCCCTCTTGCATGTAAGAAAGTAAGATTAGGCAAGTACAAGAGTGATTACGAGCCTTACAACGGATTGGGCCCCTTCATAGGAGTTTTCGATATTCATGATGCTGAGAAGATCGTTGAGGCTGCAGACGCCTACGGGTTTGACGCGATCGAAGTCGGGCAAGTCATAGGCTTCATATTTGAAGCGCTTCACAAGGGTTTGTTAAAACCCGATGAAGTAGGATTGCAGTCAAAACCGTTCTTCGACCCTGCCAAGTACTCGATAGAGCATAGTAAGCATAATGCCGACCTTGCACTCCGGGTTATCGAATCACTAGCGTTCGCTTCAAACCCTGTTCTCAGATTAATTGGCGAAGAAGGTTTGAGGTATGCTGCCAAATTGCTTGATACTATTTACAAGGAGAGAGTTGAGGAGTTGAAGATTAAGTTCAGTGATATACCCGTCTACGCCGTGTTCGGGGAGAGGGGGCACATTACGCCGAACTACTACTGGACTCCGGGATTGATAGCCCCTCTTCCCGTTCTCGGCAAGTACTGGACCGTATACACCGGCGTCTTCATGGAGCCCGAGGAGTTTGCCGTGAAATCTTACGAGAGAGCCTTGTATGAGGCATTGCTCGAGGACATGGGCTTCTGTAGATTCCACAGAGGCTGGGCTGAGAAACACGTCCCCACTCTTCTCGAGAAGTATTATGGAGTAGAGAAGCCGCTGGAAAAAATTAAGCATCTATACAAGCAGATATCAACATATCAAGAGCTAGCTGGGGCTTCGCCTGTGTTCTGGGACTCAATGAAAGCAATAGATTTCATGTCCAAGGCTAGTGAGGAATATCAAAATCAGAAATGGGCGAGCTTGTTCACTATAGATAAATATAAAGCAGCACATGAATGGTGGGTAAAGTTCAACGAGAAAATCAATGAGTTAAACGCCTGAGCCATTTTTAATGGCTTCAACTATTCATATTTTTGAATCAGCATCCAATGGGGAATGAGTTGGAGAGCATTATTGAGAAGTGCCTATATAGTCATCTCGAGGAATCTATTGCCAGAGTCTTGGGGATCCCAGTAGAGGAGGTTAAGAGGCTACGTGATGAAGGAAGAATGAAATTATCGAAAACCCCAGACCCCAAGATCGGGGATTATGGGATAGCGCTTCACATTTTCCTGAAGAATATCCCCAGGAATAATTGGACTGTTATCGGCGAAGAACTGATCAAAGACTTAACTAGTCACGGATTCAAGGAGACCTGCAAAGTGCTCGATGTTTATTTCGTAAATGGTTATCTAAACATTCGTTTAGACTACTCGACAATTATCTCCACTCTACTTGAAGACTTCCTTAGAGGCAATTACAAAACTAAGCTTTATTCTATTGGACAAGGTAAGACTATAATCGTTGAACATACTAGTGCAAACCCTGTACACCCTCTTCACATAGGGAGCGGGAGAAATAGTGTGGTTGGAGATACTTTTTCAAGACTTTCACGTAAGCTTGGCTTCAATGTTTTGACTCGCTTCTATGTTAACGACTTGGGGCGTCAAGTCGCTGTTCTCGCGTACGCGGTTTCAAAACTCAGAAAGAACAATATACACCCGGATCCTAGTGTGAAAACGGATCATTGGTATGGAATAGTATACGCCTCAGCAAACGTTATAATGATGATACGCAAGTTATCCGCAGAACTCACTGCGGTGGAGAAATCGTTTTTCAAAGCCCTGAAGGATTTTGCTCGTGAGTACGAATCTTCTATTTCATCAAACCCAGATTTGAGGACGCGGCTTGAGACATTCATAAAGTATGAATACTTAGTTCACGACCCTGTGAGAACATTGTCTAAGTTTTCAAGAGAATTCAAACTACTTATGAAGACGCAGGATTCTTCCTCGAAAAAAACTATTGAATCGCTATTAAGGAAGGTAAAGCCTTTATTAGACAACTTCAAGGAGATATATAAAGAATACCTGTCTTATATCAGGGCTGCGAAAACTCTACAAGTCTTAAACCACGTAGTTTATTCAACCCTTGAGAAGGAGATAGTAAGCTATGAAGCGGCGGAAGAAGAAATAAAAACCATTATGGTCAAGAGCGAGCGTGGAGATCCGGAGGCGCTAAATCTTGTAAAACAAGTTAGTAACGAGGTTTTGAGAGGCTTTAGGGAGACTCTTGAGAACTATGAGATCTTTTTCGACGGGTTTGATTTCGAATCGGATAAGGATGTTGTAGAACTCGCCCAGAATGTCGTTGAGAAACTTCTTTCGACTAGATATGTAAATATTGTCGACGGTGCTGTCGAGCTCGATTTGAATAAGGCGGCAGAAGAGATCGAGTATGTCCGCACACTATTCGCCCCTGATAGCCCAGGCAGGTTTATCGTAAGGAGGAGCGATGGAACCACACTTTACGTTACCCGCGATATAGCATATAGCATATTGAAGTTTTCAAGATTTGGAGCGGAGAAAGTATACAATGTTATCGCAATAGAGCAAGAACGTGCTCAAAAACAACTAAGGGCGGCTCTTAAAATTCTAGGGTATGATAAGGAAGCCGAGAACCTGATTCACTTCGCATATGAAATGGTTCAATTAAAGCACATGCGAATGAGTGGTAGGCGGGGAACATATTATACGATGGACGAGCTCCTAATAGATATGGAGAAAGCGATAGTGGAGAAACAACTGGACCAAGCAATCAGAGATAAAACTAAGGGAGAAGACATCGCCTCATTATATCATGCTATTAAGGGCTTGGCTGTCGCTAATGCTAGGACACTGCTTCTCTCCGTCGAACCTGGTAAGGTGCTATACTTTGATCCCGACAGGATTAGGGAGTTTGAACATGGAACTACAATAATCTATTCCTTTGTAAGGCTTGGAAGCATTCTCAGAAAACAATGGAGTCTCGAGCCTTTTGAAAGCCTCGAAACTTTGAAAAACATGTTGTTGAGCGAAATAATGGCCAACGGGATATCCGGTCCCATCGTCAACGAGGAGAAGAACATAATAGAGTTATTGTCATCTTTTACGGACACTTTGAGGATTGCCTACGAGGAGATGAAGCCTAATAAAGTGTTAGAGTATGCTCTAAGCTTATCTCAGGAATTGAACAAGTTCTATGAGAAGTGCAACGTTATAGGTGAGAGAGATGTCAAGCTTAAGAATCTCAGGCTCCTATTAGTCCTCTCTAGCTTCATGGTTCTACTAGAGTTGTTGGATATACTAGGATTGCCAAGGTTGAGGAAGCTTTGAAGGGGGTTAGACGAGAAAGCTTAGCGGATTTTTTCGGGTTCCTCGCCATATGGGTTTCAATCTCTTCTGCAAGCGTATTAGTGGTGATGTCTGGTGCTCCAGCGGAAGTATGCGCCTTCTGGAGAACATTCATTACTTCAATCATGTTCCTACCTATAGCACTACATCGCAAAAACTTTTCAATCAAGCTCCATCATTTGGTCGCGGGATTTTTCCTAGGACTCCATTTTTTGATGTGGATGCAAAGTTTATTCCTGCTCCCAGTTTACCAAAGCACGTTGATCGTGGTCTCATATCCCGTCTTTAACGTCGTTTTCGACTATATTTTCTTTCACGAGAAACCAAGTTTTAGAAAGATCTCCGGGTTCATTATAACCCTTATGTTATTGGCGATATTCCTGAAGGTAAGTGAACTACACTTGAACATTGGGGTCTTTCTCGCCCTGACAGCTAGCCTATTTGCTGCTGGGTATTTTCAAGTTGGAAGATACGCGAGATACAGGGTTGGAGAGCCGATTTTGGAGTATGCTACTCCGACCTACATCATAGCGTCTTTAACGGCACTAGTATACGCTATTTTCAATGGATCAAACATATTGTTTTACGATGCCACGACATATTTCTATTTTATTCTACTAGCCCTTATACCGATGATCGGCGGGCACACCTTGATGAACTACTATATGAGGAAATATTCAACATCAACGGTGACCAGCATTGCTCTCGGAGAGCCTTTTGGAGCAGGATTACTTGGAATGATTCTCCTGGGTCAATCTTTGAGCGTTTTCGCCCTCTTTTTAGGCTTTTTAATAGTTTTTTGTATCATTGTGCTGATCCAGTGAAGATTGTATAGACCATATAGATTTTTATATACACTATAGCTTTATTTTAATAAGGTGTTTCCTGTGAAGAAGCCTGAGATAAGTGTGCAACCTGGAATCGAGGGAACTAAAAGCAAGTATTGGATAGAACAACACTATAAGTTTATAGCAACCACGACGCACGACCCAGAGAACCTCCCGTTAGTGATCGAGAGAGGAGAGGGGGTGTGGTTATACGATGTCGACGGTAACACCTACCTAGATTTCTCAAGCGGGATAGGTGTAAACAACCTGGGGTATCCAACGCATCCTGAAGTCAGGAAAGCCATTGTCGAGCAAATCGAAAGACTTGCTCACGCCGCGGGGACTGACTACTTCAATCCCTACCAGGTAATGCTTGCTAAAAAACTCGTGGAGATAGCACCCGGCGAGTATCACAGGAAAGTCTTTTTTGCAAACAGTGGGACAGAGGCGAACGAAGCGGCTTTAAAAATATCCAGGCAGGCTACTGGGAGAAAATTCTTCATAGCATTCTACGGCGCATTCCATGGTAGAACGATGGGAAGCATGGGACTCACCGCGAGTAAACCTATACATAAGAAGCAATTCTTCCCATGGATGCCGGGGGTTATACACGTCCCATATCCAAACCCGTATAGAAATCCGTGGCACATTGACGGTTACGAGAACCCTGTGGAACTAGTTAACAGAGTAATCGAGTTCATCGAGGAGTACGTCTTCGAGAGACTCGTGCCTCCAGACGAGATCGCGGCGGTCTTTGCAGAGCCAATCCAGGGTGAGGGTGGATACGTAGTTCCTCCTAAGGAATTCTTCCCAGAGTTGAAGAAGCTTTTGGAAAAGCACGGTATTCTTTTCGTTGATGACGAGGTTCAAATGGGAATGGGGAGAACAGGGAGAATGTTTGCAATAGAGCATTTCAGCACTGTCCCGGAGATCATAACTCTCGCTAAAGCTTTGAGCGGAGGAGCGATACCTATAGGAGCAACCCTGTTTAAGGCTGAGTTGGATTTCAAATCCCATGGAATGCACAGTAACACTTATGGAGGAAACGCCCTAGCATCTGTGGCGGCGTTAAAAACCATTGAAGTTGTTGAATCGCTTCTCCCCCATGTGCAAAGGCTTGAAAAGATCTTCCAGGAAGTTCTCGGCGAAATGAAGGGGAAGTATGACATCATAGGGGATGTCAGGGGTTTAGGCCTAGCCTGGGGTGTCGAGTTCGTGAAAGATAAGAAATCTAAAGCCCCTGCTGTGGATGTTAGAAATAAAATTGTCGCCCGCGCACTCAGAAAGGGTCTTGCACTGCTCCCATGTGGAAAAAGTAGTATAAGGCTGATTCCGCCATTAATCATAAGCGAGGAGGAAGCGAAACTTGGTTTGAAAATATTTGAGGAGAGCATCAGAGAAAACTTGTGATTCAAGACAAGTATTTTTCACTTAGATACTTTATTAAGTAATCACTATTGTATGGTTCACCCAGGGTTTTTTGCAACAGTTCCTTTGGGGGGTAAGTGGCGCCGTACTTGTGGATTGTCCTCTTCTGCCAGTCCTCGATCAACGTAAACCTTCCTTCACGTATTGTTTCATCCAGATTCAATTCCTTTGACAACGCGTACTTCATTTGAGCGCTTAACAAGTTGCCCAGAGTATACGTCGGGAAGTAGCCTATGCTCCCCATGCTCCAGTGAATATCTTGGAGTACGCCCTCGCTATACGTATTAGGCCTTATGCCGAGTAGTTCATCCATTTTATTGTTCCATAGTTCAGGTAATTCGTCAACTTTTATCTCGTTCGCCAAGAGGAGCATTTCAAGCTCTGTTCTCAATAGAATGTGCATGTTGTATGTTACTTCGTCAGCGTCAACTCGTATGAAGCTGGGTCTTACAGTGTTGAAGTAGTAGTAAACATCTTCGACAGTGTAATTTGCTACGAATTCTAGGTTATCGCGAATTATTGGATAAATTAGTTCAGTGAAGGCTTTACTTCTTCCTATGATGTTTTCCCAGAACCTGCTCTGACCCTCGTGTACTCCGAGGCTAACCCCTGTGCCTATGGGAGTGTAAGATAAACTGGGGTCTATTTGTAATTGATACAGGGCGTGCCCGAATTCATGTATTACGCTGAAGAGCGTCCTCTTGAAGTCAACGCCTTCATACCTTGTAGTAATCCTAACGTCGTGAATTCCCATGTCGATTGTGAACGGGTGTGCAGACACATCTAATCTGGCTCTTTTGCCCAGCGGGAAAGCAAACAACTCAAGTATCTTCTTATTAACTAATTCCATTTTCGCGGAATCGTAGGGAATTTTCTCCAGTTCGTGATGCATGGGAAACTTTTTATCAGACATTATTTTCTCTAGAATTTGTTTCAAGCTGGGCTTTAGCTTTGAGAAGATACCAGCTACATCATCACTTCTCAATCCCTCCTCATACATGTCGAGTAATGCATCGTATGGATGTTTTTCCCAGCCAATGAAGTCGGCCGCCTTTCGCGAAAGATCAAATATCTTGGACAAATATGGTTTGAAGATTTCGAAGTCGTTCTTGCTCTTTGCCTCCCGCCAAACAACCATAGCCTCTTGAGTAGTCTTGGATATTTCAGCGACAAGCCAAGGTGGGAGAGCCTTCATGATCTTGATCTCTCTTTGGAGAACCCTAACAACACCTCTTTCATAATCGTTCAGGTCTTCAAGCCTGCTCGCCTTATCAACGAGTTCAACGAACTCCGGCTTCAAAATCAATTGTTGGTGCAACAGGCTCAGCTCAGCCCGTGCGACCGCTCTATCCTTCACGCCATCGAGGGGCATGTAGGTCTCTGAATCCCATCCCAGGAGGCTTGACGCGTGTCCCAGTGCCCAGATTAATCTGTATTTTTCTAATATTTCCTTGATCACAGGGTTTTGGAACACGAGACTCCACCTAGTCTTTAATTAATGCGCCTTTTAATTAAAAATGTGTTTAAATAACGGCGAGTGAAATATATACATTGATAGATATGCCGTCCGCAGTGATTCTGGCTGGGGGGTCGGGGACAAGGCTATATCCTTTGACCAAAATTCTGCCTAAACCCCTCATTCCCCTGGCCGGGAGACCAATCATTCAATATATCATTGACTTGTTGCGCAACAATGGTTTTGATCAGATTATGATAGCTGCGAGATATTTAGGTCATCACATCGTCGATTATTACAGGGGTCGCAAGGGTATCGAGGTGTATCTTATAGATTCCAAGGACACAGCCGATGTTCTAAGGATTTTATCAGATTATTTGAACGAGGAGTATTTTCTGGTTTCAATGGGTGATGTCTTGACTGATGCCCCTTTAATGGAGCTCTACAGGGAGCATGTCAATAGTAGAGTGCTAGCCACTATAGCTTTGAAGGAGGTGGAGAACCCTCTTCCATACGGCTTAGTTTTCCTTGATGATAAAAGAAGAATTGTCTTGTTTACTGAGAAGCCGATTTCTCTTGAAATATACTTGTTGAGTGTAGCAATATATAAATACAGAGTTGAGAGCGCCTATTGGAACCTTGTCAATACTGGTTTCTACATGTTTAACAGGAGGATCATCGATATACTAAAGGAGAACGAGAGTTTAATGGATTTCGGAAGGCACGTTTTCCCTTTTCTACTTGAGAACGAGTTCGTTTTGAAGGGTTGGGTCATGCCTGTGGAGTCATACTGGAGTGATATTGGAAGAATCGAAAGCTACAAGGAGGCTACCTGGGACTTGTTGGATAACAAAATCAGAGGTGCTTTTCCAGCGGGGAAAACGATATCCTCAGGGGTACACATGGGCGATAATATTGAAATAAGGGGGGAAATAATACCTCCTGTCTACATAGGATCAAACGTCGTAATAGAGGACGGCGCCAAGGTTGGACCGTACGCAGTTTTAGAGGATGATGTCGTTGTTGGAAGAGGCTCTATTATTCATGAATCCATTATATGGCACAGGAGTGAAATAATGGATGATTCCTACGTAAACGACTCCATCTTAATGAATAATGTAGTTGTTAAACCCGGCTCGAAGGTTGTCTCATCCGTGGTGGGAGCAGGCAACATCGTTTCACACGACTTGTATAAAGTAAAACTCGATGTCGCTTACGAGGCGTCTCCATATGTTAGAAATTAAAAGAGAGCGGCTCGTTGGAAAACCCATTGAGGAAGTAAGCCTGGAGGATATAACCAGATTGGGCGACCGACTAGGCGAGTACTTCGGGGGCGAAAAAACACTATTTGTCAGCGGTCGCGACTTTTATCCTGCTTCAAGAATGTTCAAGAGAGCCTTAACTGCAGGATTGATGAGTAGGGGAGTTGAGATATTAGATTTTCATGAATCCATTAACGGGGAGATAGCCTTTAGCATCAAGAGGTTTGGAGCAAGGGGAGGTTTTAGCATTATTCAAGATCCATATGATCCTGAAAAAATAATGGTGAGAGTTTTTAAAAACCCCGGTGTTGAAGTTGTGGGGGGAGAGATCCGGAGACTCCTATCTAGAGAAGAAGGAGCGACACCCGCTGAGAGGCGTGTGGGGTGGGTGAATTATGCAGAATATATTCACAAGCTGTATATTTCTGCGTTGACCTCATTCGTGAAGACTGACGCTATAATCGAGAGAGGAGTAAGCATCATAGTAGGATCATCAAGGGGGGCACTGGACATTATCCTACCCGACTTGATCACTTCTTTAAGACTGGATAGCATCATATTTAGCACAAGAAAGATGATTGAGGAGAAAGCAGGATACCCTCTAATAGATGAAATATCAAAGACCTCGCGAATAGTTAATGCATTAGATGTCGAACTCGGCGTCGTCTTCAATAACGATGCATCATCATTAACTATTTACACTAAGAAGACCGGCCTTTTAATGCCTGAAGAGGTTGCCCTAACTATTTTAACTCGATATCGTCAGGGCTCAAAGATTTTAGTGGATAAATGGTGGAGTGAAAGATATCTTGAGGAGGTCTCAGCCGGTTACAACGTGATAAAGTCTGACTCCGAGGAGGAAATGTTCTTAAAACTTAAGAAGGAAAAGCCTGTAATCGCTGTGAACGGAAGAGGAGAAATAGTCATTCCATTATTCAGTCTAGGATACGATGGACTACTGGGTTTTGCGGCGTTCCTAGAGGCTGTTTCTCTCGATCAAGCTAACACGCTCAGCAGAGTGAGAGAATTGAGAGAGAGACTTTTCGACACAAATGGCGAGTGTTTAGAGATGGGGGATATAAAGAAAATGTGCTTTGAGGCTCGCGAAAACTGTGTTAATTTCGCCGGAGGATTCAAGGTCAGAGAAGGAGGTAGCGTTCACACTTATCTTTACGAGCCTGTTAGGAACTGCTTTAAGCATATTGTTTAATAACTTAGTTATCAAAATTTTTATAATGAGTTATCAAATACATGGTTGAAGGGTTTTAATGCTTAACGCCAAGATAAACGAGGCGGGTTTCACCGAGGAAAGGCCCATAATCAGAAATATTAACATAGAAAATCAGGGAAGATCGGTCACTCTAATACTGGGAGAATCAGGATCAGGTAAGACAACGTTTCTGCTAACTATAACTGGTATCTTGAAATTTCTACTCAACGGGTACGTGAAAGGGGAGGTCAGACTGCGGGGATTGAACCCTCTCGAGGAGAGAGACTACCTTAAACTACCATTTGAGATAGGGTTTGTAATGCAGGACCCAGAGAAACAATTAGTCATGCCGACGCCATTGGACGAGGCGGTTTTCACGCTTCAAATGAGAGGGCTGGATGAAGACGAAGCGGTGAAAAAGGCCCACTATTTACTAAGTCAAGCAGGCCTCCTTGATAAGAGAAACCTGCACGTCGAGAATTTATCTGGAGGGGAGAAGAGAAAGCTGTCAATTCTCTTGTCAATAGTTCATAACCCCCCATTCTTAATCCTTGATGAGCCATCTTCATCGCTCGATGTGGAGGGAATAAAGCTTATTAGAAAATTGATAAGGGATTATAAAAGCCGTGATGATTCAACGGTACTCATTACGGAGCATAAACCGGTTTTGTTTATGGACTTGATAGACAAGGCATATCTATTGGAGCGGGGCTCATCTAAACAAGTGAGCATCGATTCTCTCCTCAAGTCATCCTTTGTCGACATTACTCCTCACGAATGCGTTGATTTCAGAAATGATGAAAACGGTGAGATGGTTTTAGAGACTTCAAGTCTCGAAATCGGGTTCGAGAAACCCTTGCTAAGAGACGTTAATCTAGTAGCGAGGGAGGGGGAGGTAATAGCTCTTTTAGGACCGAATGGCTCAGGAAAAACCACTTTTTTGAAAACATTAGCAGGGTTTTACAGACCTCTCTCGGGTGAAATCAAAATAGGATCTAGTGCTAGACCTTTTTACGTTCCCCAGTTTCCCGACCTCCTCTTCTTGTTTAAAAATGTGGAAAAAGAGCTGGTAGAAACCAGTAGAAAAGCGGATCTCTCTTTTAATCAACTTGTAGAATTAATCCCATGGTATCCTAGTGTCAGGTCTTTGAACCCCCATTGGCTTAGTCATGGACAGAGAAGGTGGCTTAGCATAATCATAGGCTACGCATATTCTAGAAAGATAATACTTCTTGATGAACCCACGACAGGGCTCGATTACGTGAGATTCAACCATCTCAAGAGGCTCATTAGGGAGTTAAAGACGAAAGGTGTAACGTTCATAATAAGCACTCACGACCCTAGACTAGTTGCTGAGTTAGCAGATAGAGTCTACGTGATCAGAGGACAACATCTATTTGAAGATGATAAATGCCGCGTTGTTGAAAACTACTACCGTGAACTCGGTGTGGTTACATGAGAAAGCCTAGCGTGTCCACTGCATTTACGTATAGTTTAATTTTGACAAGCCTCGCATTAATCCTAAAAGACCCGACCAAGCTGGCCATAATAGGCCTCGTTAATCTTGTCTCATCGATGATACTAGGCTGGAGGAAGGTGTGGTGGCTTTATGTGTTAATTGGGATTGCTTCGCTAGGTATTTTCATCAACGCTTTGTTTTTCGCCAACACTGGTGGAATCGTCTATGAGATAGGATTTCTGGCTGTAAGGGAGGGGGCCATTGAGGGTTTCACTACTGTTACTTTGAGGGTGTTGTTGATAGCTGGAGCAGGAGCCTTCTTCGTAGCTCTTTTTGAACCTGTTGAAATAGTCAAGGGGCTATCAAAAGAGTTGAGATTACCGCTGAGTATCTCCCTCTCCCTCTCGTACGCTTTGAGAATGCTACCTCTCTTAAAGAGGGATCTTGACGAAATAATGTTTTCTAGGCTTCAAAGAGGGTATAGGAGAAGGCCGCTAACGCCAATGGAGTTGTCCAGCACGTTGACATCGTTGTTGATTTCGGGGTTTGAGAAAGCCCTTTGGAGCGGGATTAGTCTTGAACTTCGAGGATTTAGATTTTATAGGCCAAGGCACGGTGTGAACCTGTCGAAGTACGATGGCTTAATCATTGGAATGCTCGTTATACAAATTCTTTACGTACTGCTCACACCATAGTTATTATAAATCAGTTATCAAAATTTTATAACTAAGATATTAGATTAGAAGCCCAGTTGGGGCGGTAGATTATGGGAGAGACTCAAGGAGCCTTGGTTAGTAAAAGGTATACTGTTGTTGACTACCTGTACTTAGGGGTGATAGCAGTAGTATTTGCCATATTATTCACTATCTGGTGGGACGTGTACTATGCTGTGAAAGCGATCGCGGGTCCCGTTGGAACAAGAGTATTAACCTATGGGTTATGGTTCATGCCAGTGCCGCTAGCCGCCAGCTTGATTCGAAAACCTGGGTCTGGTTTTCTAGGAGAAGTATTGCCGGCCCTATTGGAGGCCATCTTTCCGACTCCTGGTGGAATATATAATCTGTACTATGGACTGGCACAGGGAGCAGCGGGTGAACTAGGGTATCTATTATTCAGATACCGCAAGTACGGATTACTACAGGCTACGATATCCGGAGCACTCCCCGCTATCCCAGCACTGATATTGGATGCGATATTGTTCGAGGATATATATCCATGGAATGAGATGGTGATCATATTGGTAGCTTTAATGATTAGCGGAGCTGTTTACGGCTTCCTAGCCTACAAAATAGCTTCTACAGTAAAGAGAAAGTAATTTAATATTTTTTCCCTATCCTCACCTAAACAGGGATATCAATGGTTACCTGCAGCTTCTGTGGAAGGAAAGCCGTCTACATAAATCCCTTAAATGGCGTATCGTATTGCAAACTCCATTTTAACTCATACTTAGAGAAAAGAGTTAGGAAGACTATTAGGAAATACAACATGTTTCAAAGTAAAGAGCATATAGTCGTAGCAGTAAGCGGCGGAAAAGACTCAATGGGTCTTCTTCACGTTTTAAATAAGCTTTCCAAGGGCAATCCTGACTGGGCTCTCACAGCAATCCTCGTAGACGAAGGAATATCGGGTTATAGGGATAACACAATTGCAAATCTCAAGAAGTATGCACAAGAAAACAACATTGAGTACAAGATCGTGTCTTTCAAAGAGTACATTGGTCTCACACTTGACGAGATAGTAGATAGAGGGAGAAATCTGAATCTTCCATACCTTCCCTGCAGCTATTGCGGAGTGTTTAGAAGATATGTTTTGAACAAGGCGGCACGGGATGTTGGAGGAACCGTATTAGCGACCGCACATAATCTTGACGATGTTGTGCAAACTTTCTTAATGAATATTATTAGTAATAGTTGGGAGAAAATTGCAAGACTAAAGCCTGTCGCAGAAAAAGGTAGCCACCCTAATTTTGTCCCCAGGGTTAAACCGTTTTTCGAGATACTTGAAAAAGAAAGCGCAGTGTACGCATTGCTCAACGGATTGATCCAACCTGATTATCAGCAATGCCCGTATGCCCGATTTAATATTAGGTTTACTATCAGGAAAATCATCAACGACCTAGAGGAAAAGTATCCTGGAACTAAATACGGCATGCTTAGGAGTCTCGAAAGGATACTGAGCATCATGGAGAGATCCCAGTTTAAATCGGGGAACGAGTTTAAGACTTGCGAGGTCTGTGGAGAACCTTCGTCACACCCCGTCTGCAAGGCCTGCTTGTACAGATATGAACTAGGCTTGATGAGTCCAGAGGAAGAGGCAAGAGTTAAGAGAGCCATCGACAATAATCCATATCTGAAAAAATTTATTGTAAACTCAAATAGTTCTTTATAAGTTTCAAACTTAATTTAGATAAGTCAAGAGGGCTTTACGGGGTTATTTAATGTTTGATATACAGGTTTTAAAGGGACTCGGCTTCTCCGGAATTTTCCTTATAAGCTTTATTTCGAACGCGATACCCTACTCTACAATCCCTTATCTCTTCTGGCTGGTGCCTGTTTTCGCCATTTATCAAGGAAACCTCAGCGAGTATCTTCTGCTAATATTCTTATCCTCTCTCGGGGCTTCAATGGGAAAGCTCGTGGTCTACTTTATAGGGAGGGGGTTTACGAAAATCGGCGCTCAATCAAGGATAAGGAGAAACCTCGACTTTCTTGCGTCGGAACACAGCAATGCCCTATTTCTCACCCTCATTCTTTTCACGGCTTTACCGCTCCCGGATGACGTCATTATCCTCCCACTAGGCTACGCTAAATATGACATAGTGAAATATATGATTGGATTGTTAATTGGAAAATTCATAGTGACATCGCTCGCGGCACTGTATGGCAGAGGTATTTCTGTTCTCCTAACGGAGTCTTTCGAGGCTCCCCTATGGCTCATCATCGTTGTTTATGCTTACCTGACTCTGATGATAACTTACGTTGCAGGCTCAATTGATTGGATAAAACTCGGTGGCTTAGCGAGAAAGGCAGGGTTCATTTTCGCATTTAAATATTTTATTGAGGCCCTGATCAAGGGAGTTATAAGTTTCCACTCTTTTCCCTTAAGATATTTGAAGAAGCGTAGATGATTTTTAACGTCTTCTTATTTATAATTAAATGGGATGAAGAGGAACCCGGGAAAAGAGTTCACGCGATGAATAGAGAATCATAAGCGGGCTCTGACCCATATAATTCCTATTCTTATATATTGTAAGATTAAATACTAAGTTAAATATATGTTGAGACTGGTGAAAACATTGAATCAAACTGACAGTCTTGGAAAAGCATTGGGAAAAGTAATTGTCTACATTATAATTACGGTCATAGTGCTAGCACTCGTTCAGTGGATATTCACTAGTGGAATGGAAATTCTTGCAAAGACGGTGGGGTATGAAGGATTCCTCGCCCTCAAAGACTATTCCGTGTACGTGTACATCATAATTCTATTCATCATGGGCTGGATGATAGTCAATGCCGTTGCTTCAATGTTTTACTCCATGGTGACACCGAAATACGGTGCCTCGACAGGCGCCGCTATTAGAAGCTTAATCAGGATATTAGGCCTTGGAGCCCTAATCGCAGGGATCGCTGGAGGTGTAGCAGGCGGGGCTGCAGGTGTTGCCCTCGGCGGCTTCATAGGTTTAGTCATCGGCTTCGCAACCCAGCAAGTACTAGGACAGGCTATTGCAGGTTTGTTCATCCTTCTTGCGAGACCATTCAAGATCAACGACATCGTTGATGTTGCGGGAGAGAGCGAGGTAGTCGTTCGGGATATTTCAACCCTCTTCACTGTCGTGGAGAGGAAGGATGGGCTAACAGTTCTAGTTCCGAGCACTATGATCATAGGTCAAAAGATTGTTGTAAGAAAGCGTGCTGAGCAGTAAATCCTATTTCTAAATCTTATCCGTTTTTTTAAGAGCCATTACTATTTTAGGCATTGATAGAATTGATACTATTGCTAACAAATACCACAGTCCAAGCGTAGAGTACATGTACCCCGATGTGATCACCCCAATAAGACTCGATGTCTCGCCTATTAATGAATAAGTCCCGGTGCCATAACCTCCAGTAACCTCGACGTAAAGGAGGTAGATGTTACTGTCGATGACGCTGTTTGAGAGGTAGAGAAATCCTAATCCGAAGGCGATGTAAAGGTCGTTGAGACCGCTAACTAGAATAATGTAAACGGTGATAATCCTCAAGAAAATCGATGTGAGGAAAACATTTTTCTTCGTCACATCATTCTGGAATAAGTAGTAAAGAATGAAAGCGACCAGCTTTCCAATACCATAAACCTTCACAACCTGGTCAAGACTAAAGCCGAGAGTTCTAATGAAGTGGTATGGAAGGGGGGTAAATAAGAATTCATTTCCTACTTTGAACCCGAACAATCCAATCAATATCAGCTTCAATGAAATTGGTGGGGCGTTCAAAAAAGTCCTATATGAATAGAGAACACTGCCATTGATGTTTTCGAAAGAAGTTAGGCTTAGATATCCGTGAACCGAGGTCACTACATTAGATACGTCTCTCTCGATCCGGCTGAGAATTCTCTCGATCTTTAAACTGGGCTCTTTGATCACGAGTATTCCTAAAAAGAAGGCTGTGACAGTGAAAGCTATGAAAAGAGAAAAATGGTCTAGCAAAGACCTTACTCCGATAATTGATATCGTGATAAAGGAAGTCGAATCTATGAGGAGGGCACTACTAGATAATTTTCTAAACATCCAGCCCCATTCACTGCTCGTAAAATTTTCGAATACAAATGCGTTAACCCCCATCCTTACGTAAGAATATGCTATCGCATGAGCGCTATAGGATAAATATATGAAAAGTCGATTCCTAAAGGATAAAGCCCCCAGGAAAGCAATCTCGCAAGCAGCGATTCCAATGAAGCCCAAAATTATTTGAAGCCTTGCAACCCCTTTATCTCCTAATTGGTTAGCGATTTTTATGAAGAAAACAAATACAAGGGTCCAAATAAAATTAAGGATGCTGACTTCTATGATATTCATGCCTAGTATTCTTACAGCTACGATGTTCACTAGCAGATCTACCAGGTTCAGTACTGATATCAATAACGCGGGAATGTACAGTTAGATCCCCTATAACCCTTATAGACAGTGTTTTTTATTTTTAAGGAACGAGTGTCTCAAACATAGTCTAAATAGTATCCCCAATTAATCCTGACTTCTTTTTCTATGAGGTCTACAAGCAAGTGGCGGGACGAGACTGCCTTCTCGACTATTGATCCACAGTCTTGATCACAGAGCAGAGTTATTTCCACTAATCCCGGGTGACTGTCGTATTGTGTTATCACAACTCTTCCATCCATTAAACCATCCAACTCATGCGAGAACTCTACCAATGGATTTTCTAGTAGACTTTGATCAATGCTTAAACCAAGTTGTTCAATAATCATTCTACGATATGTCTGGTTGTGAAAATGAGTAAGGGACCCTAGAACGACCTCACGAGTATTTATCCCTTTAATGGTTAAATTATTTAGTAATTCAAGCGTGAACTGCACTGTTTTAGACGCGTGAGCTATTTCGACACGATCCTCTATTTTTCCAATTAGACTGCTGTAGTTCTTGAGAAAGCTAGCTGTGGTAATTTTGACCAGAGTGGAGAAGGCCTCTACCATTGATACTTGCCCTTTGTTTTCTAGCGAACCCGGTATTTTCCGCCTTACCTCCTTAATCGCTTGATAAACTTCTAATCCACTGTAAACTAGGAAAGCAGCGGTTACAGTCCCGCTTCTACCCAACCCCCCTTTACAGCTGACGAGGATTTTTCCTTCACTATTAATTTCTTCCTCAATGCGTAAAACGGTTTTCATTAATTCGAAAAGCTGGGGTGGAAAAGATTCCCGAGTTGGAATATGAATCGTTTTGAATCCGTGGCCCTCGATAAGTTCTATGTACTTTCCTCCCAGCGGATTTTCATGTGGCATTGTTAAAATTATAATAGTAGTGAAAACCTTTTTCAAGCTTTCAAGTTCGCTGGGAGAGGGGATAGGGCCCTGTGCAAGTTTATTCTCTATAATCCACTTAAACATTTAAGCGGTAGACCTCCACCCTTGGAATTGATCCCATTCCATGAAGGAGACTGGCTTATCCTTAAATAAAACAATAGGGTCGCCGGACTCAACTCTCCCCACTATTCGATAAGGAATCTGGTAGTATTTGAGGTCCTTCTCCACATGGTATAAGCCCTCGGGTTTAACCCCTAAGACGGCTCCATATTCTTCTCCACCAGTCATGACCAGTTTGAGAATGCAGTCTTCATCCATACCACACTCATCCCTTAGTTGAGGATAGTAGAGTGGGAGCGAGTTAAGAGCTATCTTTACCCCGCTCGCCTTGGCAAGAGATAGGAGAGTATATCCTAATCCGTCGCTAACATCCATGGATGCGGTTATCCATCTATAGTTCGAAGAGACTACTGATGCAAGGCTTTTAAACGCCGTGGGGCGTCTGGTAACCTCGACAACCCATTCACGCTTCTTGGATTCCTCTAATCCTTTTTCTGCTACAAGCCCCATTGCACCGTAGAATCCTGTAACTATTAGAACATCACCGTTCCTCAAGCCGTTCCTAGAAGGCGGCTTCTTTGCGGGGGTGAAGCCTATTGTCGCTACAGCGATCCATGGATCATCCGAAACATTTGTGTCTCCGCCTATCAACCTAACGCCGTAATGTTCGAGACCGTCCTTGATCCCCTCGCTTAACTCCCTCAATTCGGAGGTTGAGAGGTCTGGGGGGAGCCCCAGCGCTAATAACACGAACTCGGGGAACGCGCCTTTCACTATTACATCACTTACAGAACCAGTGATGGCACACCATCCCACATCTCTAAGGTCTCGCCAGGGTAATCTAAGCTTGAATATTCCGTATCCATCTATACTTACGATTATCCTAGGTCCTCTGGGTAACACGTCCTTAGCATCATCAGGATACGTGAGGATCTCGCCGGACTCGATCCTACTCCCAATTATTTTAATCATCTCTTCAATAACGTTTCTCTCCCCGATATCCCTAAGCGATTGAGGTATCATCTAGCAACCCTTTTAACTACATTATTTTAATACTAGAACCATTAATTATTAACTAATCAGTTCTCTCATGGAACAAGTAGGGTTGAATAATGAGCGATGAGGGTATAGAAAGCATCTCAGTTCAGGCCTTCGTCTACGGTGTGGCAACCCTCCTGCAGATATTACTTCAGGTTGCGACAATGATGTATGTTTCAAGGGCCCTTGGCCCCGAATTATATGGTCTTTACAACTTATCTCTCATCCCCCTCTCATTCCTCTTAATGTTCTCAGACCTGGGTTTTAACGCAGCCTTGTTCAGGTATTCTTCGATAAGCCATTCCAGAGGAGATTCGTGCACTCTTCGTGAATCGCTTCTACTTACGTCTAAAGTATTAGTATTTGTCAACGCGGTCTTGACAATGATCCTCTTACTCATCCCTGGCGAGTTGAGCACCTTGATGACGCAGAGGAACGAGATTGAAAAGTATGTGATGATGACAGCTCTAACTCCTCTTCCCTCAGCTTTATCGGGAATGACGATCTCACTCCTCGCGGCAATAGGGGATGCCAGGAAAAGAGCTATTCTACAAGTTTCTCAAAGCCTCATTAAACTAGCGTCTGCGGTCGTATTAATATCGCTTGGCTTTTTAATAGAGGGGGTAATCATATCATACGTATTAAGTTACATAGTGATAGCGACGATTAGCATGGTAATTATTAAGCCGTTTTATAAGAGTCCAGGGCGATGCTATCTCGCATACGGCGACTACGTTAGATTCGCCTTCTCAATGTTTATCCCAAGCTTTCTGATGGGAGTTCTTGGGAGAATGATTTCAATAAAACTCGCTTACATGACTGCCGGGTTAGGCGAGCTAGGCAATTATATAGTGGGAAACTTTAACGCAAGTTCCGCCTTTATTGGGGCCTTACTATCTATTTATGCTTCACTAGCGACACCTCTTCTGCCATATCTCTCCTACCAAGTCTCGGTAAATAATGCGCATGCAAAATCGGTTGAGAGGTTGGCTGTGATCTTCAATTCAACCCTCCTTCCACTTTCTATCTTTGCCCTTTTCTTCTCAGACAAGATATTGGGGATCGTCTACGGAGCAAAATATGGTCTAGCGCCCCTATTCTTCACGCTAATGGCCCTCCCCCTCATTACTTATAATTATGGGATGATATTATCTGCATACTTTCAAGTTATTAACGACAAGAGGATTATAACGATCAACGGTCTCGCGACATTCGTCGTTGGGGTAATCATGTTAGAGGCTTCCTCAAAATTAATGGGGATAAACGGAATAGCATTAACAGTTGGTTTGTATCAGGTCTTTTCCCATGTATTTTTCCTCGTTTATGCTAGATTAAAGTACCAGATTACCCTAATTTTTTCAAAAGTTGCGAAAACAATACTCGCATCCATCGTCGCGAACTTAATAGTTCTAGCTTTCAACATTGTTCTTCTCGAAAAACTTTTAGAAATCCTCCGATTCAGAATTACTCAAGTTTTCGTGTTGAACATGTTCTCACTGATCTCGTCTATACTCCTACTTTTACTTCTTTACGCTATTATAATGGCCTTATTAAGGAGTTTAGATGAGATAGACGTTGCCTTTATAGAGAAAATGCTCATTCGTGTTAAAATCGTAAGCGTTATTGCCCCATCATTAATCAAAATTTACAAATCAATTTACTATAGGGTCATCTCGGATTCTAGAAGAGAAAAACCTTGACCACATTACCCTTTTCGAAGCCTTCAACGTAGGATGGTATTTCGATGAAACCTTGAGAGAAAACTAAGGAGGTTAAAACCCCGCTACCTCGAATCATGTAAGGCTCTGCCAAAATCTCCCCGTTCACTTCGTTCAAACGGGCTCTAATAATAGTGTGGTATCCGACTTGGTTGGGCAACCTCTTACTTAACCTAGCGTATGTGAATTTTCTATCGTAATTCACTAAGCCTAGCGCCTGTGCAACAGCCCTCCTCAAGAGCATTTCGTAGCCAGTCCAAGCCGCGACAGGATATCCAGATAAATGTAGCACGAGCCTACCGTTCACAAGGGATGCGCTAGTCGGCCTCCCGGGGCGCATTCTGACTCCACGGAAGAGTATCTCTCCTAAATCCTCAGCGGCTTCGACTGTTACATCACTGTTGCTGACACCAGTCCCTCCAACGGTTAGAACTATATCATTGACTAGTGTTGCTTCGTTTAAGACTTCATTGACAAGCTTAACATCGTCGGGGAAAACACCGTAGTATTTTACATCGTAAAAACCGTCATTCGCGAGTAACATTTGTATTAGGATACCTGAGGAGTCGAAGTATGCTCCCTCTCTTCTTTTAAACCCTGGTCTGATGATCTCGTCTCCAGTTGCTATGATGCCGACTTTGATCTTCCTCAGGACTTTAACGCTGCCTATTCCATTGCTGGAGAGTATTGCGAGGTGGAATGGTCCGAGAATAGTCCCCCTCCTAGCTATCACAGACCCTTTTGCATAGTCTTCGCCCCTCCTTGAAACATTCCCTCCAACAGATGCTGGTTTAAGAACGTGTATGGTTTTCTCGCCGGCAATCACGTCTTCTTTCATGACCACGGAGTTCGCTCCGCATGGTATTGACCAACCTGTGTGTACTTCGAAGGCTTCTCCCCTTTCGATGCATTTTCCCTTCTCAAGTTGCTTCACCAACTTCAACTCGACAGGATTGTAGTGAGTGGCGTGATAAGTATCCTCAGCAATAACTGCGAAACCATCTACTGCGCTCCTATCGACGTCTGGTAGATCATGTAGTGCCACAACGTCTTCGTTTAAAATTCGACCCAGGGCCATCCATAAAGGAAGATTTTCTTCTTCATATTGAATCGTTTTGAGCTTATCTGTCAAGATTTCAACAGCTTTTTCTACCTCGATCAGTTCTTTGAGAGTCTTCATTCACCACATCCTTTCAAACTAATATCATTGTCGGAAATATTAAAATCCTAATAGATATCCATCAGATCACGGGATTAGCGGAATGGTTGATAATCCATTGTTGACCGTGAGAAAGCCATCAAGAATGCTTAGCGGTATCACCGTGGTTGCAGTAATGACTCATCCTTTACCGTGCCCTGGCGGATGCTACTACTGCCCCGGTGGAATAGGGTACAATGCACCTAAGAGCTACTTCGGCAACGAGCCCGCTGTCAGAAGGGCCCGTAGAAACAGGTTTCACCCGTTTTACCAGGTGTTTGAAAGGCTTAAACAGTATGAGGCTATGGGTCATAAACCCAGCAAGATAGAGGTCATAATAATGGGTGGAACTTTTCTCTCGCTTCCAGAATCATACAAGAGATGGTTTGTAACGAGCATCTATGAAGCCTTTAATAGGTATCCGGTTAAAACGCCTCCTTGGAAGATAAACTTAGAGGAAGCCATGCTGAGAAATGAAACATCGCCCCACAGGGTCGTGGGGTTAACCATAGAGACCAGGCCGGACTACGGTAGAGAGAAGCATGCCGATGAGATGCTATCGTATGGTGCCACCAAGGTCGAGCTGGGCGTGCAGAGCATCTATGACGACGTTTTAGATAAGGTGAATAGAGGACACAATGTGAGGGAATCCGTGGAGGCGACGAGGATTCTTAAGGATTCAGGATTTAAGGTATGTTATCACGTAATGCTGGGCTTACCGGGCAGTAATTTTGATAGAGACATTGAAATGTTCAAGACCTTGTTCGAAGACCCTGATTTAAGACCCGACATGCTCAAAATATATCCGACTGAAGTGATCGAAGGAACCGTACTCCACGAGTGGTGGAGCAAAGGGCTTTACAAACCATATAATGATGATGAAGTAGTCGAACTCGTTAGCGAGGCGTACAAGTATATTCCTGAATATGTGAGAGTAATGAGAATTAGGAGGGATATACCCGCCAATGAAGTGGTGGATGGAACGAGGAAGGCCAATTTGAGAGAATTGGTGGAGAAGAGAGCTTTGGAGAAAAATATTAAGATCAACGAGATAAGGTTTCGCGAGGTCGGCCTTCAATCGTATAAATTCGGAAGGCTACCGGACCCCTCGAGAACCGTAATTAAAAGGCTTACTTACGAAGCTTCGGGAGGGATCGAGGAATACTTGAGCGTTGAAGATTTAGAGACAAATATTCTCATAGGGTTCCTAAGGATGAGAGTGCCTAGTGAGAGGGCTCACAGATGGGAGGTAGATTCTAATACTTTAATAATCAGGGAGCTTCACGTGTATGGGCCGGAAACGCCGGTGGGCGATAAGGGTGCATGGTGGCAGCACATGGGCTGGGGAAGGAAGTTGCTCTCGTATGCTGAAGAGATAGCCGTGAGAGAGTATGGTGCTAAGAAAGTGCTGATAATTAGTGGTGTTGGGGCTCGGGAATACTATAGAAGAATGGGGTATTTTAGACCTCCAGAGAGCCCTTACATGTGGAAGTATCTTGGGTGAAGTCATAACGCGTCCGTGATGATATCCCTAATAACGCCTTCGTCCGCCTCTAGAGGCATCCCCTTGTATCTTTCCTTTAACATCTTTAACGTGCGCTCGATGATGAATTTTATGTCGTCTTTTCCAAACCCATAGTCACTTAACCTTTTATTCAAACCTAAGCTTGACTGGAACTCCCTTAATGCCCTGTAAGCCCTCTCAGCATCATCGGAAATTGGTCTTATCATGGGATCTATGCTTCTCAATACCAATGCCGACTCCTCGGGAACGTGTTTGTGAACATGGTAGATAACTCTCGGGCCAAGGATTGCTAGACCCTCTCCATGTGGCAGTTTCGGGTTTACCCCGCTAAAAGAGTGTTCTAAGGCGTGATTCAAATGCGTCATTGCGATGTCAATGCTAATCCCAGCTAGCATGGACGAGTAAAGTAGCCTGGCTCTCAATTCAAGCGAGTCGAGGTTGTTGAGGAGGTTGGGAAGGTTTTCAGCAATGATTTTTGAAGCCTCGACGGCAAGAGTTAGGACGAACGAGTTGGCATACTTAGATGTCGCGGCTTCATATGCATGGTAGAAGGCATCTAGTGAAGTATAAAGGGTTTGATCCCTTGGCAAAGACAGAGTGTATTTGGGTTCGTCAATTGCTAGGTCCACGTACCTTGCCGTAAAACCTCTCTTCTCCATTGTTTCCTCGAAGGTTAAAACGGCATACCTGTCTATTTCGCTACCTGTTCCATGAGTTAAGTTTATGGCAACCAATGGTAGGACTTCAGGGGGCTTAACCCCCTCTAGTAGTTGTTCTGGAAGTAGCTTGTTCCTCACGATTAACGAGACTGCTTTCGCAACATCGATCACGCTTCCCCCTCCAATAGCTATAATTGCCTCCACTTTTTCAGACCTGAAAGACTCGGCGCACGAAAGGACCATAGAGGAGGTGGGGTTTGGAGAGACGTTAGCGAATACCGTGTAGTCAGTTCCATGCTTAGATAGGATATTCAATACATCCTTCAGAGCTCCGGACTTTTCGGCCGCACTCTTGCTCGTGACGAGGCCTACCTTTTTTGCCGTTTTAATCCAATCTGCGAGGTCTTCGACAGCCCCGTTGCCGAACGACAGCCTTGTCTCGCCGTATCTGAGCCTGAATTTCTTTAGGGGGGAGATCAAGGGGGCCACCATTAAGAAATAATTGAAAATTAGTTTTTATCTATAACCACGAAATCATTAACGCTAATTAATCCGTAAACTCTTGAAGAGGCCTCTATAAAGCCGAAGACAGGTATGAGCAACAACATATGGAGCTTTCCAGACCTGTAGACTCCATAGGTGTAAGAAGTCAAATAGTAAATACTTCCCGGGATAAGTATCCATAGTAAACCCATGTAGGCTAGGAGGGGTCCTATAAGGATGGTTGACGCGAAATTGAAGCTCCATATGATTGATCTAAAGCCAACAATGATATTCATAGGAAAAGGACTATGCCGAATATCTGAGAGCATTCCTTTGAACCAGCGTCCTCTCTGCTTCATGAGATCCTTGATACTGTGAGGGCTTTTGATAGAGACTCTTGTACTGGACTGCCAGGTCTTGTATCCCTTCTTTATCAGTTCTGTGGCGAACCGGAAGTCCTCGGTGATCGATCTGAACGTGAAACCGATTTCCTTGAGCACGCCCCCCTTCACTATCAATAGTTCTCCATGTAGCCCGAGGAGAGGTCGAGAGAGAAGTCCCGTGAAGAACCTGTACAAGGTTAGATCATCAATATACCTTACCCAATCCATGACATATGCAATTTTACTTCTCCCCGGTCTGGGAAGCAATAAGCCATTTCCAGCAACATATCCTTTTTCCTCATAATAGGGGATCTCGTAGAGGAAATTATCGTCTAGTATCAAATTATCATCATCTATGAATACATACCATTTATCATTCTCGACATGGTTTTCGATGAAATAGCTTAAAGCCCTCCCTTTCCCGATTAGATCTCTCCTGTAGGATGATGGAACGATCACGAGATTTAAAGCTTTAATGGATTTTAACGTGTTAGTCAAGGGGGCTCCTTCATCTATTACGACGGTGAGTTTTCCATACTTTTTCAAATGGTATTTGACTACTTCTAGGAGACTATTTTTGACCTTCTCGTCAGCTTTTGATACGACGACTATTTCATAATTGCTTGTTTTAAACAGGCTTTTCCCAGGCCTATAAAGAAGGTAGCCGACTCCGCCAGCTATGACGATAGTCATGTATGCTAGCCAGAGCCCAGTAATCACATCGCTAAGTAAATCCTGCCCCACTTTAGAGTCATCTCTTAATCATTGATTCTCGGAGAGGTTATTGACAATTATAATAATAGCATTAAAATTTAAAACTATAACCTAGAAAAGAGCTCAGTACTTAATCCATGCTAAAAGGGTTTTTGAACTATTAGCTGAGACCCCTGTTTCAAGGATTTTCTCCGAGAAAATTCTCGCATCCCAATGTTTAACCGGGTGCTTGAGGATTTGTGAAACTATTCTCCCGCTCCTCCGAGTGATCCTCACTATGATCTTCACGGTGTGGTGGTGCATGCTACCCCCCTCGGGCATGAAGTAGCCGTATTTTGAAACGGTATTGAACACTATTACCTGGTTTGATGACGAAAGTTTCGATAAGAGTCCCGTTATCCTTGTTGCATCACTATATTTTGAAGGATCTTTCGGGAGGTAGTTGTATGGAAACGCGAGCACTACTACGGAGTCTTTAACAGCGGTGAGATCCTCCAGTACTCTGACTGTATCGTTCAGCCTGAAAGACCTTGAAACCATTATATTATCCATTATGCAGTTGAAAATCCTGCAGAGCCTCACTAGCAGTGCCGTATCCAACCCGCCGAACTCTATGTTATTGACTAGGTAGACATTGTTTGAACTGCTCTGCGAAACTATAGTGTAGTGAATCAACAACGCTAGCACGGAGGGGTCACCGTAGAATTCCACTATCCAGTGTCTTTCTACGGGGCTTACCAGCTCATCTAATGGTTTGACCCCTGTTACTTTCATACCACCCTCCAATAATTTAATGGAGAGTAAACGGTGGAGAGCACTCCGAAAGTATTAAGTGAGGATTGCTTCTCCACGAGACCCGGGGGTTAAAACATCTGTCAGAAAGATTTTTAAAGGGATAAGGTGCTCCAATATGGGGCGTACGACGCCTTCTCTATGGTCCAGCGTCAGCGAATACGTTGAGAGACTGAGGAAGATTTCCGAGATGCTCCCGTCAAAGGAGAAAGAATTTATGAATTGCCTGCTCGAGGATATTGAGTCAACAATTTCCCTGTGCATGCACACCGGCGTTGCAGACCCTCTCGAGGTTTTACTCATTCACTTCATTAGGAAATTAGGAAGGGAAGACTGCGGGAGTGATTGAGGTCAACCATTAGTTTCGCTTAACCCTCCGCTAGAAACTCGCAACCCACTTAAGGGTTGATTAGTGAGTGAGACGTGGGTTTTAGACGTTTCACTGGCAAACGATAAGACAGTGATATCCTTATATGATGAAAAAAGCCGTACCATTCGGGAAAAGGAGGTTCTTCTCGACTTCTACGGCTATATTCTTACTGATAAACCATCCCTGGTAGCGAAAGAGATTGCGGATCTAGATGGAGTCTCAGAGGCTTGGATCGAAAAATATAGAGCTCCACCATACTATGCTAGCACTGTAGATGTCGTAGTATTCAAGACCAAGAGTTATAGGCTATTGAAAAAACTGCAGAGCATCAGCATGCTGAGGGGTTTAAGAACAGTGAACAACTATCCCCATCCCCTGGTGGAATCACTCTATAGAGCAGGAATCCGTCCCTTAACACGCGTTGCTGGCTTCGAGAAAGAAGTTCCGATAACGAGCGAGATGAACCCGGCGGATAAAGATCCATTAATCGACTATGCCGTGTTAACCAGCGAGCACGGATACTATGTAGCTGAAACCCGCGGGGAGAGGTTTTTCTTTTGGAGGCCGGAAGACGTGGCTGATTTCATCATCTCCAACAATTTCCACTTGGTTTTTTCAGATGATTCCATTTACGCGAATCTCATGGAAGTCGATTCCAGACTCAACGCCAAAGTATATAGATGGATTACTGGGGGAGGATTCCACCCCTCCGAGTACTTCGAGTGGAGCAGGCTGAGTTATACTCCACTGAGCTTAATGAGGACTATTAGCATCGGTAGGATTCTCACAACCATTGAGGCGTTACTGTCCAGGGAGAGAAGATTGCTTGTCGATAAGACTTACGGGAGGAAGGAGCCGTGGAGAACCATTAGAGAGCTAATCGTGTACGACAGGGGAGGTGTGGTATACCAGCCTAAACCCGGTCTTTACTGGAGGGTTTGCCAAGTAGATTTTAAGAGCCTCTATCCGAACATCATAGTGAAATATAACATCTCCGGTGAAACAGTGGATAATCCCTTCTGTGCTGGGAAAAGCAAATTTGACTGGACTCCCCACACCGTGTGCATGGATGAAGAAGGCATTGTACCCGGGAGCATTAAGAAGCTAATCGAGTTGAAAGAGGTTTACGATGAGTTGGCCAAGAAGACCGGGAAAAGCTTATACGAGTATAGGAAGAGCGCTGTGAAATGGATCCTAGTTGCCAGCTTCGGTTACTTGGGTTATAGGAACAGCTTATTCGGGTCGGTAATGGCTCACGAAGTCGTCACTAGTAGTAGCAGAGAAGTGATGAGACAGGCTAGATTGATCACGGAGAGATATGGATACAGAGTCGTACACGCCATAGTGGACAGTATTTTCATCGAGGGAGTCAGGTCAGAGGATGAGTGCAGAGTCATTAAAGAAATTATAGAGGATTCAACAGGTTTTAGAGCGAAGGTAGAGGCTCACTATGTATGGCTCTACATACCTCGAGACGTTTCAGGATCGAGGGGGGTCGCCAATAAATACTACGGATTACTCTCAAACAATACTGTAAAGGTTAAAGGGATATTGTTAGTGAGGAGAGATACACCCGTCTTAGTCAAGAAGGCCCAGTATGAAGCATTAAGGGAGCTGTCGAAAGCGGTTAACCCTGATGAAATGGTTGAAAGGCTTTACAAGGCCTACGCGGTCATCAACGGCTACATTGAAAAGCTTAGACACGGGGACTTCGAGATACGTGATCTACTAATAACGCGCTCACCTGATAGAGGAGGTTATATTAATCCGCCGCAGTATGCTCTAGAGGGGAAACCTCCCTACAGGCTGATCTACGTCTCTGGGGCTCTAAGATCTTTTAGTGAAAGATACTCAAAAATGATTGATATTTACAAATACATTAAGCTGTTAGAAAAGGCGAAAAAAGAACTCCCATCCTTCGTCGACGTTAACCTAGTCTGAGGACAGCTTCGAAAATTACTGCTTCTTCTCTTCCTTCTTCTTTTCCGACGCCTTCTTCTTACACGGCATACGATACACCTACATAATATTATGTTGGGTGATGGTATTTAAACCACATGGTTCGGAAAATTAAAAAAGATGTGTGATAAATTACAATTCCTCAAGGTCCTCGGGCTTCTCAATCGGTTTTAAGGATGCTTTCTCCCTGATCATATTAATGGTTTTCAATACTTCTGAGAACTCTACCTGAACTCCCTTCCTAACAGCTCCAGAAAATTCGTCCTGTAGGGCCTGCTCAATCGATCTACCATCCAACAAAACTTTCGTTTTCTCGTAAATAACGGAGACAGGGTGGAGAATCCCAGCCTTCTTCATGACAAAAGTGTTTTCATCAACGACTAGGATCAGCGCGGCTCCTACCTCCTCGTGATCAAGTCTAACGACATACACTTCATCTCCATCTGGGGTTGTGGCCACTTTCTCGATGGAATAGTTAATAGGTTTCACCATGAGTTCTTGGACCTTGGATATAAAGTGGTCTAGATACTTCTTGACTTCCTCTGAAGGTAGCTTCCTGTACACCTCGAGCTCAAGGGTATCCCATTTCCATATAATTTTCCTGGATTCTTCATCTACGTCGAACTCGATCCTAAGCCTGATAACGTCGGTCTTATTTATTTTCAAGTCAACCGTGAATAAGTGGAATAATGCTCTATTCAGCTTACCTATCTCGTCATTTATAACTTTACCCCACTCTTTATCCTTTTTTATATAGGATTGCAAAAGCCTGTATACAGCCCTACGCGTCTTTGTTGCGTAAATAGCAGCAGGAACTAGTCCTGTGCTTATTTTAGGCAAATCGCCCCCTTTTAAAAATGTCTTTATATACTTATATAAACTTTATTAATCTGTATCAACAATAAGTGTCTCCTCTATCTTGTCACAAGCTTTGGCCAGAGTATTGTACACTGGGCAGGTAGACCTAACTCGTCGTAGTAACTCTGCCGCTTCTGCTTCGTCAACCCCCTTCACGTGATATACGATTTTTACTGATTTAAGTCCGATCCCCATCTCGAACTCGCCTTCCACCGTGATTTCCACGCGAGGGCGATTTGTCCCCAGCATACTAGATATCATGCCGAACATGAATGCTTCGCAAGATGCAAGTGAAGCCAACATGTATTCAAGAGGTGTTAGCGCATTGCCCAGTCCACCGTACTCTGGTAATTCGCTAACCTCTGCTTTAACGTCTCTCGCCCTAACCACGATGTTAGCATTAGGCTGAAGAAACGAGGCTGATACGACGATTTTAGGTATTTGTGCCTTCAATGTTATCCTCCAAGATTTATTATCAATAACATTGTTATTAAACCTTACCATTGATTGTGGAGGTCAAAGTAGATAGTAACAGGTTTTTATGCAGGACAATCCTATTGAGTTTTATGAAGGATCTCTTCACACCTCCTTACATATAACTAATAAATCCCATTACTCTAATAATAAGATGGGAGTCACAAATGGAGATAGATTTAACGAAGTCTTCAAGCTGTAGCGACAATCCCGTGTCAAGACTGATCGGTATAATGAACGAAAATGTCGAGGAATTCGTAGTAATAGCTCGAAAGGACGTGATCCCTCTCGACTTCGCAAAACTTATAGCGGATAAGAAGGGATATCAAGTTGAATTGATTGAGTCACAAGACAATGTCTTCAAACTTAAGTTCGTGAAGAGGGAGCAACAGAGGGGATGAGGTTTCAGAAGAATTTGTGATGTATTGTTTTTAGATCTGGATGGAACGCTGTGGGATCATGAGGATATCTCGCAACTTCATCCTCCTTTTCAAAAAATCGATGATCTTACAATAGTCGACTCGAAAGGAGTAAGAGTGAGGGTTTACGAATTAATGATGGAGATCATGAGGAGGGCCGCGGAAAACGGATTTATACTGTCTACCCTCAGCTGGAACAACCCAGAAATAGCTCTTCAGGCTTTAAGCGCGTTCAGGCTTCGTGACTCATTTCATTACCACGCAATTGAGGACCATCCGAGAAAGGATATCCTGGCGTTAAAAGCCCTGAGGCATTTCATGCAGGCCTTTGGATGTGATGCTTTTAAAGTGGTCTATATCGATGATCGGGAGATACACCTTGACGACATGTTGAAAGTACTGCCCGAGGCGTGCTTCATAAGGGCCCATAGAGATTTCTCAAACATTTCAGAAGCGTTCTTGAGGATTAAAAAATGTATTGAAGATAAGGGAATTATAGTTCTGGACGGGTAACCATTATATCTTTAGCGACTAAGTATGGAATTCTCGAAGGATGTCTAACTTCCCACCACATTATGTCGTATCTTTCCTTAGTGCAGTCAACAGTGTTGTTCATAAGGATGGGGAATGATGTCGACAATCTAACTCTCCCGACTTGGCCCACGATCTCTCCGTTTTCAATGTAGAGTGTTGCATCCCTAGACACGGTTGAAAACGTGCCCTCTGTATAGTTTTGATACCTCGTATACCAGTTGTTAGAGAAGAAGACTCCTTGTTTCACGTCCTCAAATAAGCTTTTCTCGCTCAGGCTTCCGGGCGCTAATTCAAGGTTCCATGGATGGGGAAACATCCACCCTGCGTTACCTGTGGATTTTCCACCGGTTTTGCTCGCAGTGGCAGTGTTGTGGAGTAGGCTTCTTAGTCTTCCGGCTTCGATGATCGGTTTATCATAGGTTTCAACACCTTCATCGTCAAACGATGCGAACCCGGGTAGCGTTGAATCCCTAGGCTTGTCCATAAGTGTTATCGTATCGGCTCCGATTTTATCCCCTGGCTTATACTTCAGGAACATTGAGAATCCAAGGATTACTGCCATTGCTGAAGCCATAAAGGTTAGGTAGTTAACTAGGTTTCCTACGACAAGGGGGGATAAGATCACCGTGTATTTACCTGGTGTTAAGTTGATCCTATTGGTGGATATAGTGGCGAGATATCCCGCTTTATCGCCCACTTCGAGAAGTCGTGATTCCTCGAGCCTGGTTCCTCCGTATGCCCAATGCCCGCTAAATTCGTTTTTGAAAGCTCTTAAGTAAGCTTCCACGCTGGTCCTTGGTTCGAACGCCTCGAACCCCTTGCTCGTTGCGACAGTTCTCGTCTCGTGTTTAAGAGTTATTGTTCCAGCAACCCTGTCCACTTTGTGTGAGAGAGAAGAATCTATCATCTTACCTGCTATTTTTCCGGGGTCATTCATTGCGTCCAATACCTTTGGGTCAACTCCTCCTTCTACCAACTTAACCTTCGACGGTTCCGGGAGTGGTGCATAAATCTCAGCTTCATCCATTCTCTCCGTCATTTTCGGAAGTTCTTCAACATCCTTCATCAATGATTCAGGATCCCTGGTGGTGAATTCGAGAAGGAATAGTCTTTTGTTTTTCGCAAGTCTAAGTGCTATCTCGCTGACCTTCCAACTCTGAATAATCGAAGGTTCAGTATTCCAGAGTTTAACCATTACCTCGTCCCGAGTAGTTATGCTCACGGCCACTTCGTCGAATTTACTACTTAGTCTTTCAACGATTTTCCTTGCCAAATCAAGGTCAAAGCTCACTAGGCCCTCACCCCAAGCACGATTTTCTTCAATCTAACATTTGGACCGCCAAACCACACGGGTACGCCTTGAGAAGGCTCTCCCTTGCCGCAGGTTCCCGGATAAAATGCTAGATTTTTGTCAACAGCCACTATATTGCTATAAAATCCTTGAGTAGTTATCTCTAAGATTGGGTCTCTCACAGGTTCCGCGAGCTCACCATTCCTGATAATGTAGGCCTCCAATCCAACGTATCTCTGATTCCATCTAACGTCGTCAATGTTCCACTCCATATAGGATTTCATGTAAACACCAAGCTCGATATCCTCTATTAGTTCATCGAACTCCATGTCTCCTGGTTTAAGGTACGTATTGCTCATTCTAATAATGGGTTCTGATGCGAAATCCATAGCCCTAGCCGCCCCGTTACTGTTCGTGCCGAACAAGTAGGCCGTGTGCCTATTATGTAGTGGCTCATTGACTAACCCTTCTCTATATAAGTATCTAGCTCTAGCTGGGACTCCTTCATCATCATATAAGTAGAAACCATTACTTCCTGGGATAGTTGGATCCTCGATAACGGTGGCATACTCGTTTCCAACTCTGAAACTACCGATGAATTCAGGTTTGACGTAAGATTCTCCTGCCTGGGCGGCTTCCCTCCCTAATATTCTATCAGCCTCCATTGGGTGGCCGGCCGACTCGTGGACCAGAAGACCCACTATCTCGGAACCTACGACTACATCTACCTTTTCTTTAGGAGGGGCTTTTCCATTCACTAGTACGTTTTCAAGCCTTTTCACCTCATCTATGATTTTCTCAACAGGATTCCACTCGTCTATCAGCTCTAGCCCTCCGGATGCGGCAAAACTGATCATTCGTTGCAATGTACCCTTTTCCGGGTGGTACAAAACGTTGTTAGAGTCAAGATATATTCTGGGTATCATTGATCGAACGAGCGCTCCTTCACTTGTAGCTATGAATTTTTCTTGAAGATGTGTTTCAAAACTGAAGGTTGACACTGGGATTTTCACTTTATTAATCACTTCAAGTAAAGTACTATATAACGATGCCCCCATTTCGATAATACTCTCCAACTGAATCTGATTTGGGTCCTTCTTGGTAACTACCTCGTAAGTAGCCCTACCAACTCTCTCTTGAGAAAACTTTATTGGTTTCCTACGTAAAACGCTCGAGGACTTAGCCCTTGAAACAGCCCTCTCAACAGCCTGTAGAATGTTTTCTCTATCCAATATGTTTGTTGCGGCGAATCCCAATGATCCGCCTATTAATACCCTAATCCCCACTCCTACTTTCCTGTAGGATCCTGCACCTAAGATTTTCCCGTTGCGCATACTCAATTGAAATCCATAATCTTTTTGATACCTTGTTTCAGCATATTCTGCTCCTAGACTTTTAGCATATTCTATGCTGGCGTGTAGAAGAGATTCATCCAACATTCTAGCTCTCCGCTCTATATATATGATTTAACAAAGTATAAAAACGCATTGATGAGTAGCTCACAAGCACCTTGAGAAAATTTATTTCTTAACATAAAGAAAGAAACGAAGACCTTCTATATACCTAGTAGAAATTTTAAAACTAAGCTAATAGTTGCTGAAACCACTATAGAGACTATTGGGTGTTGCCTAAGGAAATACAGGATCACAAACGCAAGCAAGAATATGCCTAGGGAAACATAATCTACAAACCCCGAGGTCTTGTCGATCAAAGTAGCTCTAGCAACATTTATAAGCGCGTAGAGAATCAATGCCACCACAGCCGCGTTTATACCTCTGAAAGCTGTTCTGATAATTTCATGGTCCATATATGGATGGAGAGCTAGAACGATAGATATTATCACAAGATAGGGGACTGTAACAACACCCAATGTTGCCAGTATGGAGCCAGGTATACCGCCCAGTTTAAACCCGATCCATGTTGCAGAGTTGATTGCTATGGGACCCGGCGTGCTCTCTGCAACTCCTAGAATCTCGACAAACTCTTGTTCTCGAATCCACCCTTTCAACTCTACGAGTTCCTTGTACATTAATGATATTCCACCATAGCCTCCTCCAAACATTATAGCACCTATTTTAAGGAATTCCAAGAACAGCTCCAACAACGTAACCATGACTAATTCTCCCCGTTTAATTTGATAAGGCGAGAATCTGTATTTAAATGAACTTTATGAATTGCCGTAAGTATTGAGAATTTCCCTAACATGCACTGACAAATCCTTATACGAATTCACTCTTCTAAAACGTAGCCCAAGTTCTCGCGCCGCTGTCTCATCGTATATGGTGTCACCGAAGAACCCTAGGCAAATCCCATTTACAGTTTTGAGCGCACTCTCCAGCTGCCTCCGTCTATCGAGGCTGAACTCCCTGGTAATTGTTAAGTCAACACACCTGTTTAACCCCGTTTTCCTTAGTAATAGCTCTAAGCTACGCTGGGATCTATTTGTCACCAGTACTATGCTAAATCCAGAGTTGTGAAGATCACAGATCAGGTCAACATTTCCCTTGTAATCCTCCTCTCTCAACCTCTCAATCGAGTCTATTTCTTCTTCTTCAATTAGTTCCCAAGCTCGAGCTTTTAGCGCAGAGTCGAGCTGGAGTTTCTCCAGCGAGAGGCCAAGCGGCTTTAATTCTTCTTTAACACCCAAGAACCTCTTTATCTTTTCTCGTAGAGAATCAAAGTCAACCAACAAAGGGATGATGGTACCATCGACATCGAAAATTAGAGTATATTTCAAAACCAAGCACCATGTCAGATTCTAAAAGGCAGAGAGGGCTCTGTTTCTATCACTATCTCATTGGCCTCGTTAACATATCCAACTAACATGGCCTCAGTATTGTAAGCATATGCTATCCTGCCATTGCGATCTACCATGATGAAACCCATTGTATCCTTTCCAACCAGTTCAGTTGCTCTTCTCAACACATGCTCTGCAGTTTTCCATGGATCGTTGTAATTAGGATAGTAGAGGTCGGCGAGCAAACACGGCATCGACCTGATGATATATTCCCCGATGCCGGTGGCGCTACATGCGATGTTGTTAGACGCATAGAAGCCTGCTCCCGGTATTGGGGAATCCCCGACTCTTCCCGGTAGTTTAAAAGAGACGCCTCCCGTGCTTGTCGCTGCCGAGAGGACATTATTATCGTCTATGGCCACAGCCCCAACGGTATCTCCGACGACCTTAATGAGCGAATCCTTAAAGGAGAGATTTTTCTCTAGAAACCTTATTATTTGAAAACCATATTCGGTTTTCGCTTCATTTGCTAGGATTTTCTTCAAACCCTCCAGGTATCTTTCATAGACATGAAGGGGTGGGGGTGGCAGGAGAGGAAGGTTTTTAAGCAAGCCATATTTATCTGCATCATCCCCAACCATTAAGACATGCGGTGTCTCCTGAGCGATGAATAATGCTAATTTAACAGGGTTCCTGATTTTCTTAACCCCTGCAACTGCTCCTAAAATACCCGTGGAACTCATTATCCCAGCATCAAGACTCCTACCTCCGTTGAGATCTAGGACCGACCCCACGCCGGCGTTGAGGTAGCCCGAGTCCTCCATGCAGGAAACCGAGGAGACGACTGCTTCTAAGCTATTATTAGTGTTTTTTAATCTCTCCCAACCCATTTCTACACAATGCCTGACCGCTTCAATTGCTTTCTCACGTATCCTTGAGTCTCTCCAAGACCCAGCTCCCCCGTGAAGGATTAGGGCTCTAACCATCTATGCTTCACCAAGCTTTAATATTAAACTATCTTTACTTTAAAAGTAGGTGAGATAATGTCCGAAAATGTTCCCCAGCAGACAGGAGGAGATTTAGAGGCGCTGGTCAAGACGTTTACCTTCGAACCAATTAATGTTTATGTTCACCTTTTCCCGGGCATTTTTATAACAGGATTCTTGCTTACGGCATTGATGAGTATTCTCGAGATAACGTCCCTCAATATTGGTTTGATTACTGCGTCTTCTGTTTCCTCATTTATGATAGGGGCAATGCTTGCTTCGGGCATAAGCTCTTATATTCTTCTCGATAGGGTGCTTAATCATTTATACATCAGTGGAGTCGCCACATATTATTTTGTAGGAGGCAACTCCTTTGTAGCGGGGTTATATTATTTAAAAAATAGGCTTTCGAAGAACAAACTTCCTTCCCCGGCTACAGGGCTTATCTTATCCCTTATGACAATGGGACTTGCGTATCCAGTGATTTTGAGCCTCGTTGAGAAGACTCTGAGAGACCACATGATAGACGAGGAAGAGGTCTTATTGAAACAAAGGGTCTCCCCTTATTACTATGGTGAGCGATTGTTAATCGATGTTGCTTTGACGTTCTTCACGCTGGGAATGTATTTAATCTATCAATCCTTTAGGGTTGTTAAAAGTTTCAATGCACATATTGAATTGATACATTCTTCTCACCCGAATCCGCCCTCAACACCTAAAACCGAGCAGACCCGAGTGGAGGTTTCGAGGCCAATAGCGTTTTTCCTGGGGACATTAATTGTTTTTGGAGCCATGCATGGGGTTCTTGGTTACCTGGGTATTCCATCTATTTTCATAATGTACTACGGGGTGGGGCTCTTATGGAGTTTTTTGAACTACAGGTTAAGGTCCCTCAGCCGCAGACGGCTCTTATTAATGAACTTCCTGATAATTTACTTTTTGATAATTTTTTCAACATTTATAGGTATACTCGGCTACAGGATATATGGAGCCATTTTCGAAGGGTTTATGGAGAGTGCGGAAACCCTTAGGAATGCAACAATTCATGAGCTTTCAATGAGAATATTTTTCAACAATGCAGGAATAGCCTTGGCATCTATTGTCCCCTTCATTGGAACAATTCCGATGACTATGGGCGTTGGCAATGCGGGGGTATTGATAGGGGCAATTATACCGGAGAGGTTAGCCATCGGCGATTACACCCCGCTTCTAATTTACATCATGCCGCACGCTATTTTAGAGCTACTTGCATATTCTTTTTTCGTGACTTCAGCTTTCGAGTTAAAAACGTCTAGGGCCTTAAGGCTTATCATCGTGGGACTGTTGACACTCGGCTTGGCGGCTGTAGTAGAGGCTCTATCAATAAAAATTTTAGGCTAGAGATGTTGAACCTTTAAGAGCTCCTCTGGTGGGTGAGTTGCAAGCGCCAGCGCTCCATATAATCCGACATCATCTCCAAACCCAGTGATTTTCACAATGGGCATTGCTGTGACAAGGTCAGCGTGGAGGTTATCTAAGAGTTTTTCTATTAAAATGTCTCTATTATTCAAGATAATCCCTCCTCCGAGAATTAGAATCTCAGGATCGTATGAATTAATAATAGATGCGATACCTGCCCTCGATGCTTTTACAAATAAGTTCACAACATGAATGGCTAGCGGGTCTCCCTCCTTATAATATTGAAATATTTCCTTAGCAGAGGCTTCAGGGTTTTTAGTTAAATATTCATAAAGGGTGGATCTGATTTTGTATTTTGAGGAAACCCATAATGCAACTCTAGGAAGGTTTTTGCCGCCTGCGTAGGCCTCCCAGTGCCCTTTTCCGCCACATCCGCATTCAAGCTCAGAGTCGAAATCAACAATAATATGACCGATTTCATGAGCGTTACCGTTCTTACCGATCAATAAATGATCATCCACGATAACACCCGCTCCAACACCCGTGCTCAGTGTTAAATATATTATATTTTTAAAACCCCTCCCTAAACCATAGTGTTTTTCGCCCCAGGCAGCAGCAACTGCATCGTTTGCAACGAATACTTGGCGTCCCGAGAATTCTGTTAGAGGCTCCAAGAGATTTATTTCCTTAAAAGGGAGGTTGGGAGTGTTTACGACTCTTCCTTTTTCAATGTTCAGAGGGCCTATTGTGGCTACTCCTATGGCTTTAACTTTGTTCAGATAGGTTTCGAAGCGATGATTGACTTTTTTCCAAATAAACTCTGCTATTGTATTCTCATCGCCGCTCCTAGGTGTGGGTTCGACTATTTTCTCGATAATAGAGTCCCTCGAACACAGTGCGATTCTAGTTTTAGAGGCCCCTAGATCTACGGCTATGTAAAGTCCTGTCTCCATAGGTTTCCAATCCTATGTTGCTTGTTGCGGTAGCACTTTTTTAAATAGTATTGGGGCATCCCTAATGCTGTATCTTTCAAGGCTACCTAGTTGTAGCTTTGCAGGGTTTTCAATTTTAAACCCGAAGTTTTCGGCGACTTTTACTGCCGAGTTGGGAATGAAAGGACTTAATGCTATCGTTGATGCTCGAATTAATTCTAATAGACCATAAAGTTCCTTGCTTGGGTCTTCTTTTTCCCAGGGTTTCACTTCATTGACGTAGGCGTTGCCCTCTCTCAGTAGATCCATTATTTGAACAATGGCACCTGAGACGTCGTATGCTTCCATCTTCTCCAGGTAATTGCTTATTTTAACGGTAATTAACTCCGATAGTTTCTTATCTATTTCTCTACGATAAATCTTGCCCCTCAACTTTTTCAAGGCTAAGGCTCCGACCCTTCTGACAAGGTTTCCATAGGTGTCGGCCAGTTCGTCATTGTATATGGAGTCCATTAGTTCAAACGATACCTCGCTGTCTTTGTTCATATTGAATACGCGAGAGAGTACATATCTCACACCATCTGATCCATTATATCTCACGAGTAGGTCGTCTATGGAAATAACATTTCCAGCACTTTTCCCTATCTTCAAGCCTTTATTTACGAGGAAGGCGTGAACGAGCACTCTGCGAGGCAATGGTAGGTCCAACGCCTTCAAAATAGAAAACCACACTGCTGTGTGAAACCATAGAATGTCCTTTCCCACCACGTGGTGAACGCTACCCCAATACTTTTCAAACCTTGCGGGTTCCTGCAGGTATCCTGATCCCGTTATATAATTGAGGAGGGCGTCAAACCAGACATATATAACGTAGTTAGGGTCGAATGGAACCCTAATCCCCCAGGAAACTCTCTCGACGGGTCTAGCTATTGAGAGGTCTCTTAGCCCCTCTCTCTCGATTCGCGATGCAACTTCCACCGAGTACTCGGGCGGGTAAACTATTTCATTGTTCTTTAATACGTGGAGTAAATAATCCTTAAAATCGCTGAGCTTGAAGTAATAGGTCTCCTCTTCTAAGAACTCTAAAGGCTTATTATGAATCGGGCAATAAGGCTTACCTTCAATCTCCAGGTATTCTCCAGGCGTATAGTATTTTTCACACTCCACGCAATATAATCCACCATATTTATCCTTGTAAACATATCCTTTTTTGTAAAGTTTTTGGAAACACTCTGATACAACCCTCTCGTGGACTGTATCAGTAGTCCGGATGAAGTAGTCGTATGAGATGTTAAGCTTTAGCCAGTAATCCCTATACACAACCGCCATCTCATCAACCACTTCTTTTGGCGTTTTTCCAACTTTTTCAGCGTATCTTTGAATTTTCAACCCGTGTTCATCGTTTCCGGTAAGGAAAAACACGTCTTTCTCAATCAATCTAGCAAATCTGGCTAAAACGTCAGCGTATACAGTTGTATAAGCATGTCCTATGTGCGGGGGACCGTTCGGATAATATATGGGTGTTGTAATGTAAAACGTGTTCATTATTTTCCCCGTGTTTTAATGTTTTGTTCTTATCTTATACTGATGATTCTTTAAAATAACTACTGTCTTATATTCTCTTCAATGATTTTGATATATTTGTTTACTTGTTTCTTAACATACCTGATGAAATATTTTAGCAAGAATCGCACTGGGTAGGACGCAGGGTTCTTGAGATAGTAATTGTTTATAATGTCCTCAGCCCAGAAGACAGTATGCTCGTACATCCTGATGAGGGCATCAACGTGTTCTTTCTTAAGATTATCCTTTATAAACCACCTTCTTTCCTTCATTGAACCCATCGGGACGAAGAACATGGGAACAATGATGCTCCTATAACCCCTGAGTCTATCCAGAAGTTCAATCGTTTTAATCACATCATCGCTTGTTTCTCCTGGCATACCAAGAATGATCGTGGCGGCTGGTATTATCGAATTCTCATGCATTATCTTAAAAGCATCTTCCACAATGTTTGGCCACTCTTCTAATTGATATGGGAGAGATTTGGCCCGCATAATCTCGCGAGCAAGCC